>JBGASI010000343.1:0-9442 GCA_044229815.1 Vicinamibacteria bacterium
GCCGCCGGACTCGCCGGCCGGACCGACGACGTCGCCGCGCTCGACCGGGCCTGCGCGCTCGACCCGCGCCAGGTCGAGGCCTGCGTGAGGGCCGCCTGGCTGCACAGCCGGGCGGGCGACCACGCCGAAGCGAGGCGCGGCGTCGAGCGGGTGCTGGCGCGCTCACCGGCCTACTTCCCGGCCATCAAGCTGCTCGGCGAGGACCTGCTGGACGAGGGCCGGTCGCAGGACGGCTGCCGGGAGCTGCGGCGTTACGACCGCCTCTTCGACGGGCACAGCTCGATCCACGCCCAGGTGGAAGAGACCTGCCCCGCGCCGCCTCGGCCTCAGCGGATGTAGCCGAGCGCGCGCAGCCTCTCCGTGACCTCGGGCGGCAGGACGGCCTGGGGAGGCGGCGCGCTGCGCGGTCGTCGCGCGGCGGCCGCGCGCAGCTGCGCGGCGAGGTAGGCGGACACGACGGGGTGCGCGCCCGTCTCGTCGCGCCGCTCGCTGCCGCGCTCGAGGTCGTAGAGGGCGCCCGCGGGGCGGGGGGCGTCGATGTCGCCCTGCTGGATCAGTTTCCAGCGCTCCTCGCTGGCGCTCTGGGACTTCAACCCGTCGAGGTCGAGGAAGGAGAGATAGCCGTTGCCGCCCGGGTCGACGGGCCTCGGGCGCAGCAGGCTGCGTCCGTCCAGGTTCGCCGGCAACGCCAGGCCGGCGAGGTCGAGCACGGTCGGCACGACGTCGAGCAGCTGCGCGCGCGAGCCCTCGGCCCCGGCGGGCGGCACGGTGCCTCGGGGCCATTTCACGAGGAGCGGCACGTCGATCACCTCGCCGAAGAGGTGGTGGCCGTGGCTGACCCCGCCGTGGTCGAACAGCTCCTCGCCGTGGTCGGACGTGAAGACGACGAGCGCGTCGTCGTACAGGCCGAGCCGCTTCAGCTCCTCGACGAAGCGGCCGAACTGGAGGTCGTTGAAGGCGATCTCCGCGTCGTAGAGCGCCGTGATCTCCTCGACCTCGCGGGGTGTCGCCGGCCGTCCCAGCCGGCCGTGCGTGGCCAGCCCCTCGAGCCACTCGATCGAGGCCCGGCGCAGCGTGCCGCCCCGCGGCGCGAAGCGCGCGCGGAACTCGGGTGTGGGCTCGTAGGGCGCGTGCGGGTCGATCGTGTGGACGTAGGCGAACAGGCTCTCGTCCTGTTTCAGCGCCGCCAGCCGGCCGAACGCCTCCCGGTTCAGCCGATCGGAGCGCCCGAACACGAAGCGGCGCTCCTCGAACCCGCGGTCGAGCCCGAACGTCTCGCTGACCCAGGAGTTCGCGTAGAGCGCGTACGTGCGGTAGCCGGCCGCGCCCAGCAGCTGCGCCAGCGTCGTCGTCCCGGCCGGCAGCGTGTCGCCGCGGTCCTGCGCGCGGTGCTTGAGGGGCAGCAGGCCCGTCAGCAGCGAGGCGACCGAGGCCTTCGTCCACGAGGACGGGGCCACGCCGCGGTAGCGCGTGGCCTCGCGCGCGAACGCGTCGAGGCTCGGCGAGGTCGGCCTGCCGTAACCGTAGCAGCCGAGGTGGTCGGCGCGCAGCGTGTCGACCAGGTAGACGAAGACGCTCGGGCGCCGCCGTGCGGGGGCGGCCGCCGCGGCCGGCGGCTCGCGCCTCGCCTCGCCTCGCAGCAGGGGCCGAACCAGGCGCACCGAGCCGGTCGTCCCCTCCGCGCCGCCGAGGGCGCGGAAGGACACGCGCGCCACCTTGCCGCCGTCGGCGGCGAGGCTCGCCGCCCAGGCGCCGCGCGTGCTCTCGACACGCGCGAGCTCGCGCTCCGTCTCGCCGTCGGGCTGCACCAGGACGCGCAACGCGCTCCCCGTGCCGGACAGCTCGACGCCGTCTGCCGTGAGCAGGCCCAAAGACGGCAGCCTCAGGTGGAAGCTCGCCTCGGAGCCGGCCGGGAGGCGCAGCGTTTCCTGCGCGGGCACGACGTCGGGTGGCGCGGCGGGCTGGTCGCGGGACGAGCCGAGCGTGAGCTCGTGCCACGCCACGCCAAGGAGCCGGCGGTCGCTGGACCCGGCCTGGAGGTCCGCGGGCCGGCGCGTCGTGCCGTAGCGGAACGTCAGCCGGTTCGTCCCCGCCACGAGCCGCTCGGCCGGCAGGAGCGCCTGGTAGCCGTGCGGTCCGGGCTCGAGGGGCAGGGTGACGAGCGGGTAGGTGTTCAGCTCCAGGGTCAGGCGCTGGGCCGGCAGCCCTGGGCCCGCGAGCGGCTCGCAGCGCAGCCGCAGGGGCAGGGGCCGCGCCCGTGTCAGGAAGAACTCGAGCGAGGACTCCTCGCCGTCACTCCAGACGAACGGCCGTCCCTCGGGCGTCGTCTCGTCCGCCGACCAGCCGGCCCGCAGCAGGGCTCGGGCCGCCGGCGTGCCGAAGACGACGTCGCGCGTCTCCCGCTGGATCGTCGCGCGGTCGAAGACCCCGACGAACGAGAAGAGAGGAGGGGGCTGGGGGGCCGGCCGGCACGCCGCCGCGAGGGTGCCGAGGGCGCAGAACGCCAAGAGCCTCACGGGACGGACGAACCCGCTCACCCGCGAAGGCAGACGCCAGCCCTGCCGCGATGTCGGAGAGGGCAGGCGGCGTCCCTCGCGCGCGTCCGCTCAGCGAGGCGGGCGGACGCGCGCAAGGAAGGGGACAGGCCTACTGGAAGTACCCGGTGACGTCGAGCACCAGGTGAACCTGGCCGGTACCCACGACCACCGGCATCACCGCGAGGTCGTTCGTCGCCGTCGACAGCGGCACGATGGCGCCGTTGGCGAGCGCCGTGGTTCCCGGGGGGAAGTTGATCGTGGAGACCGTGGGCGTCGCGATGCCCGACGGATACACCGTGAAGCGGCCCTGGTTCGTGGGGGCCACGGCCGTGACGTTGAGCGTCGCGGCCTTCGCGCCGACCGGCACGCCGCAGTTGCCCTGCACCGGGAACTGCCGCTCCACGCCGGACTGCATGATCGGCCCGTAGGTGCCGACCGTCGTCCCCGTGATGCGCGTGTCGACGATCCGACACGGAGTGAGGGAGTGGAACTGGAACGGCCCATCCGCCCGCCCTGGCATCGCAACGCCCAAGAGGGTTGCCCCGACCAGGAGAGCCCGAACGCGATAGCTCATGCTCATCTCTACCCTCGCTTCTGTACAGCCTTCGTGGCGGATCATATCTCAAAGCGACAGAGGCGGAACACCCTTCCGCCCGATCGTGTGAGGGTGGTCACAGGGCGACCCCGGCCACCCCATCGCAGCCTCGACCGACGACCCGCGCCTAGAATACGCCGATGTCCCCGTCCGCGCCACAGTGCGACGCCCTGGAAGCGTGCCCCGTGTGCGGCGAGGGCGCCTCACGCGAGCGGTTCGTCTCCGAGGACCTCGTGCTGCGGGTCCCCGGCCGCTTCCGCTACGTCGAGTGCCGTCGCTGCCGGACCGTCTACCAGGATCCCCGCGTGCGCGCGGAGGACCTCGCCCTGTGCTACCCGCCTGCCTTCTACACGCACGGCGCGGCGGGCGAGTGGCGCCCGAGACCGGCGCCCCCGGGCAGCCTGCGGGACCAGATCCGGTGCTGCATCCGCAACGCGGCGGACGGGAGGCGCGACCCGGTCTCGCCGCTGCTGCGGCCGCTCGGGGCATTGCTCGCGCTGCACGCGGACCTGCGCCGCCAGGCGCGGCTCGGGCTGGTCGACGGCCTGGGCCTGCCTGAGGGCCGAGCCGGCCGCCTCCTCGAGGTCGGCCCGGGCCAGGGCATCGACCTCTATTGCCTGCGGACGCTGGGCTGGGAGGTGTGCGGCCTGGAGGTGGACCCGGAGGCCGCGGCCACGGCGCGCCGGACGAGCGGCGCCGAGGTGCACGTGGGCACCCTGGCGACCACCGACCTGCCCGACGCCTCCTTCGACCTCGTCTACCTGAGCCACGTGCTGGAGCACCTGCACGAGCCGGGACTTGCCCTGCGCCGCGCGTTCGACCTGCTCGAGCCGGGCGGCAGCCTGGTGATCGTCTACCCGAACCCGCAGGCGCTCACGGCCCGCCGGCACGGCGCGCTCTCGCTGGTGTGGGACCCGCCGCGGCACCTGGTGCTGCCGCCGCTGCCGGCCGTGGTCGCGCTCGCGACGGCGGCCGGTTTCGTGGAGGTCCGCGCGCGCACGCTCGCTTGGCAGGCGGCCGTCAACTCGGAGGCCGCGCGGCGGCGCCGTCGCGGCGAGGCGTGGGATCCCCTGCAACTGCAGCCGCCCGGGCTCGCGGATCGCTTGTTCTGGCTGTGCGAGTCGGCGCTCGTCGCGCTGGGCCTGCCGGTGGGAGAGGAGATCCTGCTGCGGGCGCGCAAGCCTCAGGCGCGGGGCTGAGCCGGCGCCGGTGCCTCGTCGAGGCGGAAGGCCAGCCGCGCCGCGCCGAGCGCGAGCGGCGCGCACAGCAGGCAGCCGACCGCGCCGACGGCCAGGGTTCCCGGCAGCGAGTGCCGGTAGTCGACGAAGCGCTCGAGCGTCGCGAGGGCCGCGGCCAGCCCGACCGCCGGCAGCAGCGCGCGGCCGAGGAACGCGAGACGCTGCCAGCGTGTCGCGAGCAGCTGACCGCTCACGTACCACAGCAGCGTGACGGCGTAGGCCGCGTAGGTCACGAGCGAGCCGGCCGCGATCGCCATCAGGCCCCAGCCGAGCCGCAGCAGCAGGAGGTCGACCGCCGCGTTGAGGCCGAGGCTGCAGACGAGGAGCAGCAGGTTGCGCGACTGCTTGTCCTGGGCGAAGAGGAACAGCGTCACGCCGCCGGGCACGACCAGGAACATCGTCGCCACGAGCAGCACGTGCATCGGCTCCACGGCGCGCACGTACGCGGGATAGAAGCGCGTCAGCAGGAAGCCGCCGGCCACCCACAGCGCGGTCACCGGCAGGGGCAGCGCGCGCGCGAAGAGCAGCACGGGCTCGAGCGTGTGGCGGCGGATCGCCGGCAGGCTGCCGCCGGCTCGGGCGTGCTCGCGCAGCAGCCGGGGGCCGAGCACCGTCGAGGCGGCGGTGCCCAGGGTCCGCACGCCCTCGGCGAGCACGAAGGCCACGTTGTACAGGCCGAGGTCGGCGAGCGGCAGGAACGCGAGGATCAGCAGCTGGTCCACCGAGAGCAGGCTCTGCTCCACGAGCGCGATCGCGGCGAGCGAGACGCCGGTCCGCAGCGTGCGCCGCAGCACGGGCGCCTCGATCGGCCTCGGCCTCGCGAGCGCGCGGCGGCGCCAGGCCCAGGCGAGGGCCCCGGCGGGCGACACGGCCGAGGCGGCCAGCAGGCCCGGCAGGCCCCAGGCCGCGGTGAGGGCCGTGCACAGCACGAGGTCGGTCGCGGCGGCGATCACGGTGACGCGGCCGTACTCCTTCGCGCGCCCCTCGGCCTGCAGGTGCAGCAGGGACTGGCTGAGCAGCGCGGCCGACAGGGCGATCGCCGGCATGGCGAGCAGGCCCGCGTGCAGCGGCGCCGGCAGGCCGGGCCAGAAGGCGGCCGCGCCGCCCAGCTCGAGGAACTGCGAGTAGTTGATCAGCACCGTCAGCGTGACGAAGGCGCCGTAGCTCTCCGGGCTCAGCAGGCGCGCCACCGCCAGCACCTTCACGAAGCGCAGGAAGCGGCCGGCCACGGACGCGCCGACGACGTTGCCGATCGCGGCGAGCGTCGAGGGCGGGCCGGGCGACGGAGCGCCCTGCGCCGGGGTCAGCGGCTCAGGCGTCGCCACAGCCGCACGAGGCCTTCGCTGCCGCGCAGGCCGGGAACGCGGCGCGCGAGAGCCGAGAGGTGCTGGCGCGCTCCCGCGTGGTCGCCGGGGTGGCGGACGCGCGCGCGCGCGGCCGCGTCGGGCGCGCGCGCGGGCGCGGCGGCCCAGGCCGCGAGCGGGCGCGTCGAGGAGACGAAGTCGAGGTCCGCGAGCGCCGCCTGCCGGGCGCGGCCGGCGACGTCGCGCAACCCCGCCGGGTGGGCGAGCGCCCAGCCGATCTGCTCCGCGAGCGCCGCCGCGTCGCCCGGAGGGAACGTCAGACCGAGGCCGGTTGCCAGCAGGTCGCCGAGATCGCCCAGGCGGTTGTAGAGCACCGGCAGCCCCGCGCCCATCCACTGCAGCACGCGGTTCTTGCTGCCGAGCAGGCCCTCGTAGATCGGCCGGTCGGCGAGCACGGCGAGGTCCGCCGCCGTCACGTAGTCCGCCACGCGGTCGGCGCTCACCCAGCCCTCGATGTGGAAGCGCTCGCGCAGCGGCGAGCGCTCCACGAGGGCGTTGAAGCGCTCCCAGGTGGAGGCGTCGTGACCCGCGAGCGCGCCCCCGGTCGCCACGAAGTGCACCCGCGCCTCGCGCCGCATCGCGGCCTCGAGCCCGTGCACCACCGTGTCGACGTCGCTCCAGACGTTGAAGCCGCCGCTCCACAGCACCACGAACGCGTCGTCGGGCACGAGCCGGCCGCGCACCGGCGGCGCCGCCGCGCCGGGGGCGGTGGCCGGCGTCTCGCCGGCCGGCACGAGCGCGCAGGGGATGACGGCGGTCAGCTCGTAGCCGCAGGTCTGCGCCGTCAGCCGGCCCACGGCGCCCAGCTCGCCGATCGCCGCGTAGCGCTGGCGCTCGGAGACGACCGAGACGCGGTCGGCCGAGCGCATCACCGGGACGACGAGGCGCCAGGTGTGGGCCACGGGCCAGTTGTCCTGCTCGAGCGCCGCCTTCGCCTGGGCCTCGGCCATCGCGTGGCCGAACTGGTCGGCCCAGAACGGCCGCCCGTCCGCGCCGGCCGTGGCGAGGGCGGCCGAGCCGTAGAGCGAGGCGCCGACCAGGGCCTCCGGCCGCGCCTCGCGGATCGCGCGCCGCATCCAGGAGGGGTCGAGGAACGCCACGTCCGACACGCGGCGGATCGCGACGCCGCCGCGCTCCTCGCGCTCCGGGGCGGCGTGGTCGTAGCCGGGGGCGCGCATCGCGACGACGCTCACCTCGTGTCCTGCCTGCGCGAGGCTCCACGCGAACTGCCAGGTGCGGATGCCCGGGCCGTAGCTCATGCGGGCGTTCTCGAACGGCAGCGGGCACAGGCCGGCGACGAGCAGCCGGGTCACGCCGCCGCTCCGCCCGCGGCGGGACGCGGGGCCTGCGCCTCGGGCAGCCGCACCGCGGGGATCGCGCTCGCGGGCCGCAGCAGCGCCGTCCAGTCGGCCGGGCCGCGCGCCAGGCGCCGCGCGCGCGCGGCCGCGGGCAGCCGCCGCGCGACGCCGACCCACGAGCGCGCCTGCAGCCGGGCGAGGCCCCACGAGCCGCGGCCGAGGCGCAGCGCGAAGCGACCGGCCTCGAGCGCCAACAGGCGCGGGACGACGCGCAGGAGCAGGCCCGCCGGCCAGTGCGTGGCGACGAGCAGCAGGCGGTTGCGCAGGATGTGGTAGCGCTTGAAGTCCGAGTCGCGCCGCGCCGTGGCCGAGACCGCGTGGTGGACGACCGCTCCCGTGACGACGAGGACCTCGTCTCCCCCGGCGCGGGAGCGCAGGCACAGGTCCACGTCCTCGTAATAGAAGTGGAAGGCCTCGGACCAGCCGCCGAGCCGCTCGAGGGCCTCCTGCTTCAGCAGCACGGCCGTCCCGGTCACGGCGAGCGGCCGCAGCACGGGCGCGAGCGCGCCAAGCTCCGCGCGGCTCCGGCCGAGCCCGTCGTCCCACGCCTCGCCGGTCACGGCCAGCTCGAGGCCGAGGCTGTTGACCGCGTCGCTGCCGTCGATCAGCAGCAGCGGGGCGGCGATCGCCGCGCGCGGCTCGGCGCGCAGGCGCGCCGCCAGCTCCGCGAGCGCCGAGGCCTCGCTCGAGGTGTCGTCGTTGAGGAAGTAGACGAACTCCGGCCGGCCGTGGCGCGCGCGCAGCGACTCGGCCCCGCGGTTGTTGGCCGCGCCGAAGCCGATCGGCGTCTCCGAGCGCAGCACCTCGATCCTGGGGTCGGCGAGCAGTGGCAGCGGCTCCGGGCAGGCGTTCGCCACCACCACGACGCGCAGAAGGACGCCCTCGCTCGAGAGCAGCGTCCGCAGGCAGCGCGAGAGCATCTCCTGCCCGCGGTGATGGACCACGACGGCGTGGACTTTCGGGGCGTCGGCCGGCAAGGTGGCCAAAGCTAGCACGAACCGCGGACTCCGCGACCCCGACCGCGCCTCACGACGGCGAGCGGCGGCGCGGCTCGCGCCCGCGCACGCCGTCGGCGAGGCCCTCGAACCAGGCCGCGAAGGACTCGCGCGGCGCCCCGCCCCGCAGCATCTGCAGCAGGCGGTGCGGCGTGTACAGCAGGTACTGCAGGGCGATGCCGTACCAGCGGTACGGACCGCGGAAGCGTTTCTGGAAGAGCAGCGTCCCGCTGCGGCCGAGGTGGTAGACGACGAAGGGCGAGGTGCGCTCGCGGGCGACGTCGTCGATCCGGTGCCAGACGCGGGCACGCGGCTCGAACACCAGGCGCAGGCCCGCCTGCTGCACGCGCAGGCCGAAGTCGACGTCCTCGGCGTAGAAGTAGAACGCGGGGTCGAGCAGGCCCACCGTCTCGAGCGCCCGGCGCGAGAGGAGCAGCGCGCAGCCGGTCAGGAACGACACGCGCTGCGGCCCCTCGGGCAGCTCGCTCGCCGGGCGCCCCTTGGCCGGCACCGCGACGCCCGCCCGCCAGTACGCGAAGCGCCCGCCCGCCTGCCACACCGTGTCCGGCCGCGCGTGGAAGAGGATGGCCGGCCCGGCGACACCGCCGCGCGGGTCCGCCGCGAGCGCCGCGACCAGGAGCCCGACGCAGTCCGGGTCGACCACCGTGTCGTTGTTGACCGCGAAGACGAGGTCCGCCCCCGCGTCGAGCGCGTGGCGCAGGCAGGCGTTCATGCCGCGCGCGTAGCCCTCGTTCTGCGCGTTGCGCCGCAGCTCGAGGCCGGGGCCGCGCAGCTCGGGCTCGAGCCGCTCGCAGGAGCCGTCGCGCGAGCCGTTGTCGAGCACGAGGATCCGCTCGAGCGGGAAGCGGCTGCCCTGCAGCGAGCGCACGCAGGCGAGCGTGTCCTCGGCGCGGTTCCAGTTGATCGTGACCGCGTGCACGCGGGGACGGGCCGCCGCGTCGCTCACGCCTCACCCCCGCGGAAGAGGCTCACGCCGCGACCCTCGTGGAACGCGCCACGCCGGTAGTCCGCGAGCCCCGCCCGCGCGGCCTCGAAGAACGGCCGCCGCGTGAGCCGCCAGAGCGCGAGCTTGAGCGCGATCACCGCCAGGAAGTAGGCGCGGGCCACGCCGCGCGCCGGCTGCTCGAATGCGGTGTCGATCAGCAGCAGCCGGTTGCGCACCGAGTAGTAGAGCTTGAGCCGGCTCTCGCCCTCGTCCGCCACTTTGTGGAAGACGACGGCGCGCGGCACGTACAGCAGCCGGTAGCCGAGGCGCCGCACCCGGGCCGAGAGCTCGACCGTCACCTACCTCCGACAGCTGCTGCTGCGCCCTCATTTGTATCTCTGGCGCATCT
>JBGASI010000344.1:0-5469 GCA_044229815.1 Vicinamibacteria bacterium
ATCATGGCGCCGACGTTCTCGGCGGCCGTCGACTCGAACAGGTCGGCGCCGCGGCCGGCGCAGTCGCCGACGTTGTCGCCCACGAGGTCGGCGATCACCGCGGGATTGCGCGGGTCGTCCTCGGGGATGCCCGCCTCCACCTTGCCCACGAGGTCGGCGCCCACGTCGGCGGCCTTCGTGTAGATCCCGCCGCCGAGCTGGGCGAACAGCGCCACGAAGCTGGCGCCGAAGCCGAAGCCGACGATCTGCAGCGGCACGTGGCGGTAGTCCGCCATCCCGCCGAAGAACCAGAACAGCCCGCCCACGCCGAGGAGGCTCATGGAGACGACGGCGAGGCCGGAGACCGCCCCGGCGCGCAGCGCGAGCTGCAGGGCCTTGTTCAGGCTCGTCATCGCGGCGGTCGCCGTGCGGATGTTCGCGCGGATCGACACGAACATGCCGATGTAGCCGGCGACGGCGGAGCACAGGGCGCCGATCAGGAAGGAGATCGTCACCTTCCAGAAGGTGCCGGCGCCCATCTCCTCGATGTTCTTCACCTCACGGTTGAAGAAGTAGAAGCCGAAGATGGCAGCCGCGGCGACGATCGAGAGCAGCCCGATCGTACGGTACTGGCGGCTGAGGAACGCTTCGGCGCCCTCGCGGATCGCGTCCGAGATGGCGCGCATCTCGGGCTTGCCGGTGTCGGCGGCAAGCACCTGGCGCGCGAGGAACCACGCGACCGCCAGGGACAGCAGGCTGATCGCTATGACCAGCGGCAGGACGATATCGATTGGCATGACGCCTCCGTTGAGGATGTTCGCGCGAACCGACCGGGCGCGAGTCGCGTGCCCGGGGCCGTCCGGTGGCCCCGCACAGACGGTCGGAGACTAAGCCGAAGCGCGGGACGCCGTCAATGCAACGCATGGCCCAAGGAGGCGCCAGCGAATAGAATCGGCGCGCGAGGCCAATCGCTTGATTTCGCTGGACTTGGTCAACACGGTGGCGGCGGCGGGGGTCGCGCTCTTCGGCGGACAGGCGATCCAGCGGCGCATCCCCCTGCTGGCCCGCTACGCCATCCCGCCGCCCGTGATCGGCGGCCTGCTCGTGGCGCTGGTCGTCACGGGACTGCGGGCGGGCGCCCACGTGGCCGTCTCGTTCGACACGACGCTGCAGGCCCCGCTGATGATCGCGTTCTTCACGGCCGTCGGCTTCGGCGCCAGCCTGCCGCTGCTGCGCGCCGGCGGCCCCGCGGTGGCGCTGTTCCTGGCCCTCGCGACCGCCGTCGGGCTGGCGCAGAACGTCGTCGGCGAAGGGGTGGCCCGGCTGCTCGGGGTGCCCGCGCTGCTCGGCGTCATCGCCGGCTCGCTCACGCTGATGGGAGGACCGGCGACCGGGCTCGCCTTCGCCCCGCTCTTCGAGCGGGCCGGGGTGCCCGGCGCGGCGACCCTCGCGGTCGCCTCGGCGATGGTCGGGATCGTGGCCGGCGGGATCCTCGGCGGGCCGATCGGCAGCTTCCTGATCGAGCGGCACCGGCTGCGGGCCGCGCCCGCGCCGCCGCTCGAGCCCTCCGCCGCGCGGCCGCAGGCGGACGGCGCTCCGCCCCGGGACGGTCGCCCGCTGCTGAGGGGCGTGGTGACGCTCCTGGCGACGATGGCGATCGGCTCCTGGATCAGCGCCGCGATCAACGCGGCCGATCTGACGCTGCCGGCCTACATCGGCGCGATGCTCGCGGCGGCGGCACTGCGCGGCCTCGACGACGCCTTCGGCTGGCTGCGCCTTCCCCACCGCCTGCTCGACGAGCTGGGTCACGCGGCGCTCGTCCTGTTCATCGCGATGGCGCTGATGACGCTGCGGCTGTGGGAGCTCGCCGGCCTGGCGCTGCCGCTGGCGATCATCCTCGCCGTGCAGGTCCTGCTGACGGCCGCGCTGTCGGCGTGGCCGACGTTCCGGCTGATGGGCCGCGACTACGAGGCGGCGCTGATGAGCGCGGGCTTCTGCGGCTTCATGCTCGGGACGACGGCCAACGCCATGGCGAACATGGACGCGCTGCGCGAGCGCCACGGCCCGGCGCCGCGCGCCTACTTCGTGGTGCCGATGGTCGGCGGCTTCTTCGTCGACTTCACGAACGCCCTGCTGATCACGGCCTTCCTCAACCTGCGCTGAGGGCCTCCCGGCGTTCAGCCTCCGCCTCCACGTAGAATGCTGCGTCCAGGAGACGAGGCGGCCATGAAGATCGAGGGGACGGTCGGGTTCATCGGCACCGGCAACATGGCGGAGGCGCTCTTCCGCGGCCTGCTGCAGGCGGGTGTCGCCTCGAAGGAGCAGATCCTCGGCAGCGACCCGCGCGAGGAGCGCCGCCTCGAGATGAGCGCCCGCTACGGGATCCGCCTGGTCGGCGACAACCTCGAGGTGGCGCGGCAGGCCGACATCCTCGTGCTCTCCGTCAAGCCCCAGGTGATGGCGAAGGTGCTCGAGCAGGTGGGCAAGCAGATCCACCCGCACGCGCTGGTGATCAGCATCGCCGCCGGCATCCCGCTCGCGGCGATCGAGGCGAAGCTGCCGCAGGCGCGGGTGATCCGCACGATGCCGAACACGCCCGCGCTCGTCGGCGCCGGCGCCACGGCGATCGCCGCGGGGGGCCACGCGACGGACGAGGACATCCAGGCGGCGCGCCGCATCTTCGACTCGGTCGGGACCACGGTCGTGCTCGATGAGGCGCAGATGGACGCGGTGACGGGGCTCTCGGGCAGCGGGCCGGCCTACATGTTCCTGATCATCGAGGCGCTCTCGGACGCGGGGGTGAAGATGGGCCTCTCGCGCTACAACGCCCAGGCGCTGGCCGCCCAGACGGTGCTCGGCTCGGCCAAGCTGCTGATCGAGACGAACGAACACCCCGGCCGCCTGAAGGACATGGTCACCTCCCCCGGCGGCACCGCGATCGCGGGCCTGCACACGCTGGAGGCCGGCGGCCTGCGGACGACGCTGATGAACGCCGTCGAGGCGGCGACCAAGCGCAGCCGCGAGCTCGGCGAGATGGCCGCGGCGGCGCTCGGCCGCGGCTGAGACGAAGCGGCGCCGGCCCGCTCGAGCCTCGGGTTGTCCGGCCGGCGCCACGGGCCGATACTTCCCCTGGAGGCCCGGCATGAGGATCAGCGAGCTGATGAACGTCAACGCCACCCGGATCCGCGCCAGCGCGACGGTGCGCCAGGCGGCGGAGGTCCTGAGCGGCACCCAGGCCAGCGACCTGATGGTCGTCGACGAGGACAACGGCTTCGTGGGCGTGCTCTCGGAGGGCGACCTGATCCGCGCCGCGCTGCCGCGCTACGACGAGATCCTGTCCGCCGGCGGGGGCTCGCTCTCCGACGCCTTCGAGACCTTCGTGGACAACGGCCGGGCGCTCGCGGGCGGCTCGATCGCCGGCCTCGTGATCAAGGCGCCGATCACGATCTCGCCCGCCGAGGACGTGCTCAAGGCCGCCGGCACCATGATCAGCCACCAGATCCGGCGGCTGCCGGTGGTGGCCGACGGCAAGCTGGTCGGGACCGTCTCGCGCGCCGACATCTGCCGGGCGGTCCTCGGCGCCTGAAGGGGCGCTTTGCCGAAAAGCCGGCAGGTTCGCCGCTCCCGCGGCTATAATCCGCGCACTTCCCATCCGGAGGGCACTTGGACTCGAACCTGCTGAAGACGAAGTCGCTCGAACAACTCGTTGACGACGTCGAGAAGGGCAAGCATCTCAAGCGGACGCTGACCGCGTTCGACCTGACGCTCCTCGGCATCGGCGCGATCATCGGCACGGGCATCTTCGTGCTGACGGGCACCGCGGCCGCGAACCAGGCCGGGCCCGCGATCACGCTGTCCTACGTGCTCGCCGGCCTCGCCTGCGGCTTCGCGGCGCTGTGCTACGCCGAGTTCGCCTCGATGATCCCGATCGCCGGCAGCGCCTACGCCTACGCCTACGCGACGCTCGGCGAGATCATCGCCTGGACGATCGGCTGGGACCTGATCCTCGAGTACGCGGTCGGCTCGATGACCGTCTCGATCGGCTGGAGCGGCTACATGCAGCGGCTGCTGGCGGGCTTCGGCCTGTACTTGCCGGCCTGGATGTCGGGGGCCCCGGGGACGATGCCCGGGGCGGTCGTCAACCTGCCGGCCGTCTTCATCGTCCTCGCGATCACGGCGCTCCTGGTCGTCGGCATCCGCGAGAGCGCGCGCTTCAACGCGACGATGGTGGGAATCAAGCTGGTGGCCGTCCTGTTCTTCATCGTCGCCGGCTTCAAGTTCGTCAAGCCCGAGAACTGGTCGCCGTTCGCCCCCTACGGCTGGTCCGGCATCATGGGCGCGGGAGCCGTCGTGTTCTTCGCCTACATCGGCTTCGACGCCGTCTCGACCACGGCCGAGGAGGCCAAGAACCCCAAGCGCGACCTGCCGATCGGCATCATCGCCTCGCTGGTCATCTGCACCCTGCTCTACATCGTGGTCGCCGGCATCCTGTCCGGCATCGTCCCGGTCACACAGTTCCGCACGAACGTCGCGGGCCTGCCTGGCACGCCGATCGTGTCCGCCGCCGAGAGCACGGCGTTCCTCAACGCGCCGGTCGCCTACGCCCTTCACGTGATCAACCAGGACTGGGCCGCGGGCCTGATCTCCTTCGGCGCCGCCGCCGGGATCACGAGCGTCCTGCTCGTCATGCTGATGGGTCAGCCGCGCATCTTCTTCTCGATGAGCCGCGACCGGCTGCTGCCGCAGGGCGTGAGCAAGGTCCACCCGCGTTTCGGCACACCCTACATCACCACGATCATCACCGGCGTCGTGGTCGCCGTCTTCGCCGCCGTCATCCCGATCGAGATCGTCGGGGAGATGACCTCGATCGGCACGCTGTTCGCCTTCGTGGTCGTCTGCTCGGCGGTCATCATGCTGCGCATCAAGCGGCCCGAGGCGCACCGGCCGTTCAGGGTGCCGTTCGGCTACCTCTTCCCAGTCCTCGGCGTGATCTCCTGCCTCTACCTGATGCTCAGCCTCAGCGCGGCCACCTGGGTGCGCTTCCTGGTCTGGCTCGACCTCGGGATGATGATCTACTGGTTCTACGGGCGCACCCACAGCCCGCTGGCCGATCGCGCGGAGCAGCAGGCGCAGGGCGGCCTCGAGCGCGGCGCGAACATCGTCACGATGCTCGGCGCGCTCGGTCTGTTCAACGGCTTCTTCATGGCGGTGCTCGGCTTCATGACGGAGTTCGGCGTCACGAGCGAGGCGATCACGAAGTGGCACGAGATCCACGTCACGCCGCAACAGGCGGACGCGGTCGGCCTGGGTGTGCTGGCGGCCGGAGCCGTCGTCTTCGTCGCCGGGCGCCTGCTGGCGAGACTGAAGCCGGCCGCCGCGTAGGCCGGCGAACCGGGGGTCGGCACGCCCGCCGAGCGGGCGTGCCGATCAGCTCTCGCCGTCGCGCTTCTTCCGGTCTTCCCTGCGGGCCCTGTCGCCCTCGACCTGGAC
>JBGASI010000345.1:0-5466 GCA_044229815.1 Vicinamibacteria bacterium
AGCGGGCGAGCCCGGGGGCGCCCTCCTCGAGCGCCGCTCGCGCCACCTCGCCGACGTGCGCCGCGTACATCGCCGCCCGGCGCAGGTCCGCGGCTGGCAGCGCGGCGGCCAGGGCGATCGCCTCGGTCACGAGGCCCTCGAGCGCGCCCTGGCGCAGCTCGCCCAGCAGCAGCTCGGCCAGCAGGCGGCGGCCCGGCTCGTCGGTGGCTGCGAAGAGCGCCCGCAGCTCGCGCTGCCGCCGCTCGCCCGAGCCGGCGCCCGCCTCCGACGCGATCACGGTCAGTCCGGCGTCGATGCGCGCGAGCGTCAGCGGCCCGCCCGTGGCCGGTAAGGTCGTCCGCGCTGGCTCGAGCGTGCGCCAGCCGACGCCGAGCCGGCCCTGGGGCAGAGCGCCCGCCAGATAGAGCGCCGCCAGCTCGCTCTCGCGCCCGCGCGTGTGGCGCAGCAGGTCGGCGATCAGCGCGACCTTTTCGCCCTTCTTCGCGGTCGCCCGCACCCGCTCGACGAGCTGGACGAGGCGCTCCCACTCCACGCTTCGAGGATAGCGTGTCACGGCGCCGTTCGCGGCTGGCCGCTCGCGGGGCCCTCGCGCATAATCGCAGGGCACCAGGGAGGTGCCCCGAATGGCGCTGCACGAGCTCGCCGGCAAGCCGGCCCCCCGCTCCTTTCTCGTCAACGTCCCGAGGCTCGTCTCGGAGTACTACACGCGCAGGCCCGACGTCTCCGACCCCGCCCAGCGCGTCGCCTTCGGCACCTCCGGCCACCGCGGCTCGTCGCTGCGGACGAGCTTCAACGAGCACCACATCCTGGCCACCTCCCAGGCGATCGCCGAGCACCGCCGCTCGCGGGGGATCGACGGGCCGCTGTTCCTGGGCATGGACACGCACGCGCTGTCCGAGCCCGCGCTGGTCAGCGCGCTCGAGGTGTTCGCCGCGAACGGCGTGCCGGTGCGGATCCAGACGGGACGCCGCTACACGCCGACGCCCGCGGTGTCGCACGCGATCCTGAGCTGGAACCGCGGGCGCAGGAGCGGCCTCGCGGACGGCGTCGTGGTGACGCCCTCGCACAACCCGCCCGACGACGGCGGCTTCAAGTACAACCCGCCCGACGGCGGGCCGGCCGGCACCGACATCACGAAGGCGGTGGAGACGCGCGCGAACGAGCTGCTCGCGGACGGCCTGCGCGAGGTGGAGCGGATCCCGTTCGAGCGCGCGCTGCGCGCGGCCACCACGAGCGAGCACGACTTCGTGCGCCCCTACGTCGAGGACCTCGCGAACGTCATCGACATGGACAGAATCGCCGGCGCGAAGCTGCGCATCGGCGTCGACCCGCTCGGCGGGGCCTCGATCGACTACTGGGCGCCGATCGCCGAGCGCTACGGCATCGCGCTCGAGGTCGTCAACCCCGTGGTCGACCCGACCTTCGGCTTCATGACGCTCGACAAGGACGGCAAGATCCGCATGGACTGCTCGTCGCCCTGCGCGATGGCGGGCCTGATCGGCCTCAAGGACCGCTTCGACGTGGCGTTCGGCAACGACGCCGACTCCGACCGCCACGGCATCGTGACCCCGGCCGCCGGGCTGATGAACCCGAACCACTACCTCTCGGTGGCGATCGACTACCTGTTCCGGCACCGGCCGGGCTGGCGCCTCGACGCGGCCGTCGGCAAGACGCTCGTCTCCTCCTCGATGATCGACCGCGTCGCCAAGGACCTCGGCCGGCGCCTCGCCGAGGTGCCCGTCGGCTTCAAGTGGTTCGTGGACGGCCTCGTCGACGGCTCGTTCGGCTTCGGCGGCGAGGAGAGCGCGGGCGCCTCGTTCCTGCGCAGGGACGGCAGCGTCTGGACGACGGACAAGGACGGCATCCTGCTCGACCTGCTCGCGTGCGAGATCCGCGCCGTCACCGGGCGCGACCCGGGCGAGCTGTACCGGGACCTGGAGGGCCGCTTCGGCAGCCCCGTCTACGAGCGGATCGACGCGCCGGCCACGCGCGAGCAGAAGGCGGCGCTGGGCAAGCTCTCGCCCTCGAACGTCACGGCCGACACGCTGGCCGGCGAGCCGATCCTCGCGCGGCTCACCCGCGCGCCGGGCAACGACGCGCCGATCGGCGGGCTCAAGGTCGTGACCGAGAACGGCTGGTTCGCGGCCCGGCCCTCGGGCACCGAGGACGTCTACAAGCTCTACGCCGAGAGCTTCCTCGGCCGGGAGCACCTGCGCCGGCTGCAGGACGAGGCCCGCGCCATCGTCAGCGCCGCGCTCGGGACGTAGGCGGCTACGGCCGCGGCACGAGCGCCGCGGCGAGGAACGCGCTCACGTCCGCCTTGAGCCGCGCCAGCTCGCCCTCGTGGATGTACATCATGTGGCCGGCCTCGTACTCGCGGGTCGTGATGCGCTCGCGCTGCGCCGGGTCGAGGCCCATGTGGCCGATCGTGTACTCGGTCGCGAAGAACGGCGTCGCCAGGTCGAAGTGGCCGCTGGCCACGAACACCCGCATGTCGGGGTTGCGCGCGAAGGCCTGGCGCAGGGACTCGCTGGTGTCCGGGAAGCCGTCGCCGGCGCGGCCGAAGTCCCAGCGCCCGACGCCGCCGCCGAGGACGTGGTAGACGAGGTCGGTCTTGTAGCCGAGCGTGCGCCGCACGTAGTCGTTGAAGGCCGCGGTGTAGGGCGGGCGGATCGCGGCCATCGACGGGTCGAACTCCGGCGTCTCGCCGACGGCGTCGAGGTCCGTGCCCTCGAAGCGGCTGTCGAGCCTGCCGACCGTGCGCCGCTCGCGGCGCCGCAGCTCCTTGCAGAAGCGCTGGATCTCGACGCGCAGGTCGGCCGCGTCGATCCAGGCCTCGGACAGGCCGGTCAGCCGCGCCAGCTTCGCGACGGCCAGCTGCCTCTCGGCGGGCGTCAGGCGGTCTCCCTTCTGCAGCAGCACCGGGTACTCGCCGCCCGCGAAGGCCCGGGCCTCGGCCAGCACCTCGCCGAGCGGTTTCGCCTGCAGGTCGGGAGGCAGCCGCTTGTGGTACCAGGCCGTGGCCACGTAGGTCGGCAGGTAGAGCGCGTAGGGCAGGTCGTTGCCCTTCGCGAAGTCGGCGGTCTGGAAGTTGAGGATCGAGGAGACGAGCACGATCCCGTTGAACGCGATGCCCCGCTCGACCAGGTGCCCGGCGAGCCCGGCGGCCCGGGTGGTGCCGTAGCTCTCGCCGACGAGGAAGAGCGGCGACGACCAGCGCTCGTAGCGCGTCAGGTAGAGGCGGATGAACTCCCCCACCGACTCGATGTCCCCCTGCAGGCCCCAGAACTTCGGGCCCAGCTCCGGCTTCGCGGGCCGGCTGTAGCCCGTGCCGACGGGATCGATGAAGACGAGGTCGGTCGTCTCGAGCCAGGTCTGCTCGTTGTCGACGAGCTGGTACGGTGGCGAAGGCATGGCGCCGTCGGGTCGCATCTTCACCCGGCGCGGGCCGAGCGCCCCGAGGTGCAGCCAGACCGAGGACGAGCCAGGCCCGCCGTTGAACGAGAACATCAGCGGCCGGGTCTCGGGTCCGCCGGCGCGCTCGAGCGCGTAGGCCATGAAGAAGACGCGGGCCTCGGTCTCGCCCTTCGCGTCCTTGAGCGGCAGCAGGCCGGTCGTGACGGTGTAGCGCAGGACGCGTCCGCCGGCCAGCTTCAGCTCGTGCTTCGTGACGACGGGGGCCTCTTCCTTCTCGGCCTCCTTCGCCTTGTCCTTCGCGTCGGCCCGCTCCTTCGCCTCCGCGGCCGCCGCGCCCTCCGGCCGGGGTGACGCGAGCTCCTGCACGGGAGCGAGGGCCAGCACGAGCGCCAGCGCGCGGGGGACGAGCGCGATCACCGGCGGGCTCCCAGGGTCTCGAGCACGGCGTCGCGCGAAGCGGCCGCGCGGCTCGCGAGCGCCTCGGCCTCGGCGGTGGTCGTCTCCCGGAAGGCGGCGTCGTCGATCCCGGGCAGGTTGATCGCGACGTTGCGCCCGGCGCCCCAGATGCCGGCCTCGAGCGCCTTCGCGCCGACCTCGAGGTCCGAGCGCGAAGCCAGGTTCCCGTGCACGGCCATCTCGCGCAGCGCGTCCCAGCAGCGGTCCGCGCTGCGCATCACCTCGAGCGGGACCTGCACGGCCGCCTTCAGCGCCTGCTGCAGGGCCGCCTGCCGCGTCTCCGCCTCGGCCGGGGTCTGCTTCGGCAGCGAGAGCGCCGCGAGGTAGGCGTCGAAGGCGTGCGTGTCGCGATCGATCAGGGGCAGCAGCGCCTTCATCGCCTCGTGCAGGGGCGGGATCAGCCGGCGCATCAGCGGGTCCTTGTCCTCGAACTTGCGCTTGCCGTAGGTCATCCAGCCGACCATCGCGCCGAGCGCCGCGCCCATGGCGGCGATCAGCGCCGAGGCCGAGCCGCCGCCGGGGGCGGGGGTGCGCGAGCCGAGCCGCTCGACGAAGCCGCGCACGCTCATCGTGGCGAGCGGCTCGTCCTCGGCCGCCGGGATCATGTACTCGATCACGCGCTTCTCGGGAAGAAACGGGGTCACCGCAGACAGGCCGAGCCGCTCGACCGCGAGCCGGATCTTCTGCCGCTCCTCGAGGATGAACAGGCCCTCCCGCTCGATGTAGTGCTCGGCCGCGAGCAGCAGGGCCTCGAGCGGGATGAGCCCCACGAGCTCGGAGCCGGCCACCGCCAGGCTGAGCCTCCGCGCCTCCTCGACACAGGCCTCGAACGCGGCGTGGGGCGGGGTCACCCGGTAGTCCTCGAGGTTGATCGAGACCTGCGCGAGACCGTACTCCTCGACGTGCCAGCCGATCGCGCGCACCGCCTTCAGCCGGCCGGGCTGGCCCGGGCCGCGCCCGGCCTCGCGGATGTCGAGCGCGATCCGGTGGGCCTGCTCCTTCGTCCCGAGCACGTTCACGTTGTAGGCGATCAGGAAATCCCGGGCGCCGGCGCAGGTGGCGCCCCACTCCGGCACGAACTCGCCCGGGCCGTAGTCCGGCTTCCACTCCGGCCGCACGATGCGCTCCGGCAGCGCCTCGTACTCCCCGGCGCGGATCTGCTGCAGCGTCCGGCGGTGCTCGGCGCGCGCCGCGTGGCCGTAGAGGTAGACCGGCACCTGAAGCTCCGCGGCGAGCCGCTCGCCGAAGGCGTTCGCCAGGAGGACGCACTCCTCCATCGTCACGCCCGCGACGGGCACGAACGGGCAGACGTCGAGCGCGCCGACGCGCGGGTGCTCGCCCTGCTGGCGGCGCATGTCGATCCGCCCGCGCGCGGCCCGCGCCGCGGCCAGGGCGCCCTCGACCACGGCCGCGGGCTCGCCGACGAACGTGTAGACGGTGCGGTTCGTCGAGGCGCCGGGGTCCACGTCCAGCAGCGTGCAGCCGGCCGTCGAGCGCACGGCGGCGGCGATCGCGTCGACGACCGCGCGGTCGCGGCCCTCCGAGAAGTTCGGCACGCACTCGACCAGCTTCCGCATGGCACTCACCCGTCTT
>JBGASI010000346.1:0-8608 GCA_044229815.1 Vicinamibacteria bacterium
CTTCGGTCGCGCAGCGGGGCCAGATCGTGCTGACGGGCGACACGCACGCCCTGCTCGGGGCGGCTTTCGAGGTGCGGCCGATCGTCGTCGAGAAGCTGCCGAAGGGGATCTCCCGCGACTTCGCCGCCTTCGAGCTCGTCGGCGTGACGGGCGACCCGGGCGAGCCGGGTCCCGCCTCAGCGGCCTGAGGCCTGCTCCCACGCCACGGTGTGGGGGATGCCGCGCCGCTCGAGCTCCGCCAGCACCTCGCCGGCCCGCACCGCCTGCTCCATGCGGTGGGCGCCGGGCTCGATGCGTCCCCGGGCCTGCAGCGCCATCATGATCGCGGCGTGCCAGCCCGTCAGGCGCTCCATGGCGGTGAAGCCTGTGACGGGGTCGTAGCGGTCGACGAGGTCGAGCGTGACGCGGGCCGGCCGCCCGTCCATCTCCCCGACGCCGAGCGCCCGCATCACGCAGACGTCGCGGATCCGGGGCGCGGCGAGCTTCGGCTCGAGGAGCCGGTGGTAGAGCTGGCGGGGGACCACCTCACGCCCGTCCAGCTCCACGGGCTGCTCGGAGAAGAGGCCCAGGCGCTTGTAGGCCTCGAAGGTCGCGAAGTGCCCGGGGTAGCGCAGGACCTTGTTCTCGTAGCGCTCGAGCCGCCCGAGGTGCGTGTGCGGTGTCGTCGACATGCTGCCCGAGATCACGAAGGCCTCGAGCCTGCCCAGCGGCGGGAATTCGATCGTCTCCAGCTCCGTGAACGTGGGGACCGCCGTGAGCTTCCCGTCGCGGATGAACGTGGCGTCGCCGTCGTACTCGTTCGTCAGGCCGTTGACGTGGAACGTCAGCTGGTAGCCCCACGGCGCGACGGGGTCCTGCGGCAGGCCCCCGTCGTAGAGGTGGACCTCGCGGGCGCGGTCGAGCAGGTCCATCACGTGGACGCCCATGTGGTTGATCAGCCCGGGGCCCATGCCGCAGTCCGGCACGACGCTCACGCCGGCGCGCCGGGCCGCCTCGCCCAGCCGCAGCTGCGACCAGACGACGTCGGTGTTGCCGCCCAGGTCGCACAGGCTGACGCCGGCGGCGATGCAGGCCTCGCTGAGGGCGAGGTTGAAGACGTAAGGCACGGCGCTGAGGGCCACGTGGGCCCCCGCGAGCACGTCCGCGACCGAGGCGCGCTGCGCGGCGTCCACGGGCGCGGCCTCCGCGACCTCACGGCCGAGCAGGTCGTTGACGCGCGCCGCCGCCTGGCGGGCCGCGTCGAGGCTGGCGTCGGCCATGACCACGCGCGTGGCGCCGCCGAGGCGGGCCAGGTCGTAGGCGGCTGCGGTACCCTGCCGGCCGGCGCCGAGAACGACGTAGCGGAAGCGCGGGTCGAGCGTCATCGCGCGACCGTGGCCCGGGCGGGCGCGAGGTCCTTCGCCAGGGCGTCCACGAGCGCGCTGTTCCGCGCCAGGGCGCGCTCCAGGATCGCCGCCTGTTTCGCCGCGCGCCGCCAGTCCTTCTCTTCCGCCGCCTCCGTGAGGCCGGGCAGCTCGAGGTGCGCGTAGGTGTAGCGTGCGGCGTAGAGCGCGTGCTTGAACCAGGGGCGGCCCGGGAGGCCGTCAGGATCGAGCCAGTTGCGCTCCACCTCGCGGATGCCGCGGTTCACCCGGCGCGCGAGATCGCTCGCAGGCGGCCCGGAGGCGAGGGCGGCGCGGGAGGCGTCATCGAGGCGGCGTCCCGCCGTCTCGAACGCGTCGATGCCCGCGCGCACGCGCGAGAGGTCGAGCCGGCGCTCTTCGCTCGCCCGCTCGAGGTCGTCCACGAACGCGCGCAGGTGGCGCGCGCCGGCCGCGAAGTCGAACGGCAGCAGGTCGGCGTTCGCGAGGCGCAGCGCGAGCGTGCCCCAGAAGCGCGCCAGCGCGACGTGGTAGCGGTAGCCGGGATCCCCGACTCGGTTCATCCAGGCGTAGCCGTCGTACATCGAGTGGTAGACGCCGTACGGGCCGTCGAACGTGAGCCCCACCGTCGGTATCCCCAGGTGGTTGAGGAAGACGGTGTGGTCCGAGCCGCTCCCGATGCGGACGTCCACGAGCTCGTCGTCGGTCGGCGCGGCCTGGCCTTTCGCCGCGCGGGTCTTCGCGAGCGAGGCGCGCAGCGCGTCGGCGAGCGGGGCGCCCGAGGCGGGGTCGCGCAGCTCGCGCGCGAGGTCGAGCATTAGCGGCGCGAGCGGGCCGACGGCCTGGGGCTGGAAGTCGGGGCCCGAGGCGGAGGAGTCCACGTTGAGGTAGGCGACCGCCTTGGCGCCGAGCTCCCCGGCGAGGTCCTCGCCCCACTCGGTCGAGCCGGTGAGTCCCACCTCCTCGCCGTCCCACGAGCAGAAGACGAGCGTGCGCCGCGGGCGCTGGCCGGCCTTCAGGCGTTCGCCGAACGCGCGCGTCACTTCCATCAGCGAGGCCGTGCCGCTCGAGGGGTCCACCCCGCCGAACACCCACGCATCGCGGTGGTTGCCGAGCAGGACCCACTCGTCCGGGGCCTCCGCCCCGCGGATGCGTCCCTCCACCACGTAGTTCGGGCTGACGTGGTTGTCCATCACGACCTTCAGGTGCGCGCGCACGCGCCCGCCGCCGAGGTGGTACGCGACCGGCAGGCCGCCCTGCCAGTCCTTCGGCGCCAGCGGCCCGTCCATCCGCTCGAGCAGCGGCTTGGCGTCCTTCCAGGACAGCGGCAGGCCGCCGATCTTCGGGAGCGAGCGCGCGTCCTGCGGCTTCAGCTGCCGGGCCCCGGGCAGGGAGGGCCAGCCCGGGGTCAGGGGGTCGCCGGGCACGATGAAGTCGTAGGTGATCGCGCCGCGCTGGACGTGGCTCTCGGGGCCCCAGGGACCGTCGGGGAAGACGGCCCCCTTGCGGAAGCCGTCCTCCGCCGGATCGGAGTAGATCAGGATGCCCGCGGCGCCCGCGCGCTCGGCGGTGAGGGCCTTGAAGCCGCGGTAGCTGTAAGGGTTCGAGTAACGGACGAGCACGATCTTCCCCCGCACGTCGATGCCGTTGCGGCGCAGCACCTCGTAGTCCTCGGGGTTGCCGCTGTGCGCGTAGACGACGCTCGCCTCGACGTCGACCGAGGCGGAGAGGCCGAGGTAGCCGGGGCCGACCGCGGGGTTCCTCGTGTCGGGATCCGCGTCGAGCGGCTCCTCACGCAGAGCGACACCTCGCGCGGCGCCGTGTTGAGCACGTCGTAACGGCGGATGCGCACGTCCTCGAGGCCCTGCTTCGTCCACTCGTCGGCGACGAAGCGCGCCAGCTCGTTGTTGCGCTCCGAGCCCGCCGGGTGCGGCTCCGCGGTGAAGTGGCGGTGCCACGCGCGCGTGCGCTCCGGGTCGGGGATCGCCTGGAACGCGGCCTCGGCCTCGCGCTGCCGGGCGGCCGAGGCCGGCGCGAAGCCGGCGAGCCCGTCGGGAGACGTGCCCCGCGCGGCCGAGGACAGCCCGACGGCCAGCAGGCCGGCCAGCAGGACGCGGCGCGCGGTGTTCATCGGTGGCCCTCCTCCAGCGCCTCGACGAGGCTTGTCTCGAGCAGCGCCAGCGCCTCGTCCACCTCCGCCTTCGTCACCACCAGCGGGGGCATGAAGCGCACGGTGCTCGCCCCGCACGAGAGCAGGATCAGCCCGTTGTGGAAGGCGCGGCGGATGACCGCGTCGCACAGCGCCTTCGCCGGGGCCCGCGAGGCGCGGTCCTTCACCAGCTCCATGCCGATCATCAGGCCCTTGCCGCGCACCTCGCCGACGACGTCGTGGCGCGCCTGCAGCTCGCGCAGGCGGGCCGTGAAGTGCTCGCCCACGGCGGCGGCGTTCCTGGCGTACTCGGACTCCACCAGGTCGAGCGTCGCGAGCGCCGCGGCGCAGCACAGTGGGTTGCCGCCGAACGTGTTGCCGTGCGCCCCGCGCGTCCACCGCTCCATGATCCGTTTCTTCGCGACGACGGCGCCGATCGGGAGGCCGGAGCCGAGGCCCTTGGCGAGCGTCATGATGTCGGGGACCACGTCCCAGTGCTGGCAGGCGAACATCCTGCCCGTGCGCCCGACGCCCGCCTGCACCTCGTCGAGGATCAGCAGGATGCCGTGGCGGTCGCACAGGGAGCGCAGGCCCGGCAGGAAGCCGGCGGGCGGCACGAGGTAGCCGCCCTCGCCCTGGATCGGCTCCACCAGGATCGCCGCCACCTCGCTCGCCGGCAGCGCGCCCGCGAAGAGCACCTGCTCGATGTAGTCGAGCACGGCCTGGCCCTGGTCCTCGCCCGCGAACAGCGGCCGGTAGGGGTTGGGGTACGGCACGTGGGTGACGCCCGGCATCGTGGGGAAGAAGCCCCTCTGCTGGGTGTACTTGCTCGAGGTGAAGGCGAGCGAGCCCATGCTGCGGCCGTGGAAGCCGCCGAGGAAGCCGATGAAGCGCGGCCGGCCGCTCACGTAGCGCGCGAGCTTCAGCGCCCCCTCGACGCTCTCGGTGCCCGACTGCGCCAGGAAGCTCATCACGGGTTCCTTCATCGGGCTGAGTTCGTTCAGCCGCTCGGCGAGACGCACCGAGCCCTCGTGCCAGTAGTCGGAGCTGATGTGCAGGAACTTGTCCGCGGCCTCCTTGACGGCCGCCACGACGCGCGGGTGCGCGTGGCCCGTCGCGCAGACGGCGATGCCGGCCGCGAAGTCGAGGAAGCGGTTGCCGTCCACGTCCCAGGCCTCCGCGCCGCGGCCGTGCGAGATCACGAACGGGTAGTCGCGCGGGTACGATGGCGACGAGACGGGACGGTCGCGCTCCAGGATGGCCTTCGCGCGGGGGCCGGGCAGCTCGGTGCGGATGTGCGGGCTCTTCATGGACGTCCCTTTCAGACCGGCAGCGGCGCCGGTCGGCTGTGCGCGAGGCGCGTGCGCGCGTGCAGGTCGCGCAGGATCCGCAGTTCCTCGTCGCCCGGCGCGGCGACGACCTCGACGGCGTCTTTGACCTTCAGCGGCCAGCCGCAGGCCCGGCGGGCCGCGTCGACCGAGACGCCCTCGAAGCGGGCCACGAGCTGCAGCTCGTCGGACCCGGGCTCCGGCTTCAGCAAGCCGTAGTCGGTGATCACGACCTGCGGCCCGCGGCCGGGGGCGCCGCTGCGCGCGCGGCTGCCGTGGCCGTCGAGGAAGCCGACGCTCGTCCGGAAGTCGAGCTTCGGGACGAAGGAGCGGGGCGACTGCTTCAACACCACGAACGTCTGCCTCGCGTGGGTGGCGATCTCTGGCGCGCCGCCGGCGCCCGGCAGCCGCGTCTTCGGGCTCGCGTAGTCGCCGATCACGGTGCTGTTCAGGTTGGCGAAGCGGTCGATCTGGGCGGCGCCGAGGAAGCCGACGTCCACGCGGCCACCCTGGAGCCAGTAGGCGAAGATCTCGGGCAGCGGCACGACCGCGCTGGCGGTCTCGGCGAGCTCGCCGTCGCCGATCGAGAGCGGCAGCACGTGAGGGCGCGTGCCGATCGTGCCCGACTCGTAGATCAGCACGATGCCGGGCGCGTGGCTGAGCCGTGCCAGGTTTGCGGCGGCCGACGGCAGGCCGATGCCCACGAAGCAGACGCAGCCGTCCCACAGGAGGCGCGCCGCGGCGACGGTCATCATCTCGTCGGGCGTCCAGGGCCGTTCGTCGCTCATCGGCTCAGTCCTCGACGGCCGCCGCGGCCGTGGCGGGGAGCGAGCGGAGGAAGGCCGCCTGGTCGGCCGTGCCTCGCACGTGCCGCTCGATCCACCGTGTGAACCGGGCCCGGTCGCGTGCGATCTCGTCCCAGGCCAGGTAGAAGGCGTTGTCCCGCGCGTAGTAGCCCTGCGCGTAGGAGGGCCAGGCGCCGCCGGGCACGCGCGCGATCGCCGTCACCACCCAGTGGGGCAGCACGATCGCGTTCATCGGCGCCGCGAGCTGCTCCACCACCTCTTCGACGGTGACGAGCAGTTTCCGGGCGGCGAGCGCGGCCTCCTTCTGCGCGCCGACGATGCCGCGCAGCAGCACGTTGCCATCGCGGTCCGCCTGCTGCGCGTGCAGGATCGTCAGGTCCGGCCGCAGCGCCGGCACGGTGGCGATCCTCTCCCCGGTGTAAGGGCAGCAGACGTGGCGCACCGTGTCGTTCACCCGCGCGAGGTCGGTGCCGTCGTAGCCGCGCAGCAGGCCGAATGGCAGGTTGGCCGCGCCGGCCGTGTAGGCCGCTGCCATCCCCGCGTGCGAGTGCTCGGTGAGGGCGAGCGGTCGCGGCCAGCCGTTCTCCACCGCGTCGCGCAGGCGGTGCAGCGAGCCGACGCCCGGGTTGCCGCCCCAGGAGAACGTGAGCGCCCGGGCGCAGCCGGCGCCGATCAGCTGGTCGTAGACGAGGTCGGGCGTCATGCGCACGAGGTGCAGCTCACGCCGGCCCTGGCGGAGGATCTCGTGCCCGGCGGCGAAAGGGATGAGGTGGGTGAAGCCCTCGAGCGCGACGGTCTGGCCGTCCCGCACGTGCTCGGCGATCGCGTCCGACAGGGCGACGAGCGCCATGGCCCTACTCGACCACCGTCTGCGACTGCTCGCGCAGGTACAGCGGCAGGTAGTAGAAGGAGCCGATCGCCTTGCCGGTGGAGCCCGAGCCCTTCCAGCCGCCGAACGGCTGGTAGCCGGGCCAGGCTCCGGTCGTAGCCCCCTGCGGCCGGTTCACGTAGGTGACGCCGGCCTCGATGTGGTCGAGGAAGTAGCGCACCTCGTCCTCGCCGCCGTAGCAGCCGGCGGTGAGGCCGAGCGGGCTGTCGTTCGCGAGGGCCACGCCCTCCCGCACGTCCCTGACCCGCGCGACCATCAGGATCGGCTGGAACATCTCTTCCTGGTAGAGCGCATGGCCCGCGGGGGCCTCGGCCAGCGTCGGCGCGACGAAGTGGCCGTGCTCCAGCTCGCCCCCGGTCAGGCGCACGCCTCCCTCGAGGAGGCGGCCGCCATCCTCGTGTAGTCGAGCGACGAAGTGCTCGTAGGCCTGCGCTGCCGTCGCCGAGATCACGGGGCCCATCCAGTTCTCGCGGCGGCACGGGTCGCCCGTGCGGATCGCGCGGATCTTCTCCCGCAGCCGCGCCAGCAGGTCCTCGGCCACCGCGTCCTGCACGTACACGCGGGAGAGCGCCGAGCACTTCTGGCCGGTGAGGCCGAAGGCCGAGCGCGTGATGCCCGTGGCGGCGCGCTCCAGGTCGCCGCGCGCGGTCACGACGCAGGCGTTCTTCCCGCCCATCTCGGCGATGCAGGGCCGCGGCTGGCGGCCGCCCGCCAGGCGGCGGTGGAGGCCCATGCCCACGTCGTACGAGCCCGTGAACGTGAGGCCGGCCAGCGCCGGGTGCGCGACGAGCGCCTCGCCGACGACGCTGCCGCTGCCCGTCACGTAGTTGAAGACGCCGGCGGGGAGGCCGGCGTCGCGCAGGCACTCCGCCAGCAGGCGGCCGGCCCAGGGTGTGTCGGTCGCTCCCTTGAAGACGACCGTGTTGCCGGCCAGGAGCGCCGCCGCGACCGGGCCGCCCGCGAGCGCCAGCGGGAAGTTGAAAGGCGCGATCACGGCCCAGACGCCGTAGGGCTTGAGCACGCTGCGGTTGTGCGAGCGGTAGCCGACCAGCGGGTCGTCCGGCAGGACGTGGTCGTAGCCGTGGTTGCGCTCCAACTCGGCGGCGTAGGAGGAGAAGAAGTCCGCCGTCTCCTGCGCCTCGCCGAGCGCCTCCATGCGGTTCTTCCCGACCTCGAGAGCGAGGGCGGCGCCGATCGCGTAGACGCGCTCCTCGATCAGGCCGGCCACGCGACGCGACAGGCGGGCGCGCTCCGCCGACGGCGTCGCGCGCCAGGCCGGGAAGGCCCGCTGCGCCGCCGCCATCGCCATTTCCACGTCCGCCGTGTCGCCCTGCGGGAAGCGCCCGAGCACCAGGCGGCGATCGACCGGGCTGCGCTTCTCGTAGGTCCGCGCCGCCGCGTGATCCCGACCGTCGACGTGCATGGCGTGGGTCGAGCCGAGTCCGGCGCGCGCATCCGCGAGCGCAGCCTCGAAGCGCGTGTGCATCTCCTCCGGCGGGTCGAACATCGTCGAGTAGGTGAGCTTGAAGGTCATGACCACTCCAGCCGGGCCAGCAGGCGCTCCAGCAGCTCGAGCGCGGCCCGCAGGTCCCGCTCCTCGATCACGAGCGGCGGCGCGAGCACGACCAGGTTGCCGCGAACCGCGAAGGAGACGCCCTCCGCTCGCGCCTGGTCGACGAGCGCCCCCAGGGACGGGTGGAGGCGGGGCCAGGGCGCGATGGGCTCTCGCGTGACGCGGTCCTTCACCAGCTCCACCACCGCGAAGAGGCCGTGGCCGCCGCGCACGTCCCCGATCACGCCGACGCGTTCCTGCATCGCCCGCAGCTCGGCGAACATCCGCGCGCCAAGCGCGCGCGAGCGCTCGACGAGGCCCTCGTCCTCGTAGGCCTGCACCGCTGCGACACCCGCGGCGCAGGCGAGCGGGTGGCCGCAGTAGGTGAGGCCCGTGTAGAGCATCTCGTGCTCGAGCCGCTCGGCCACCCTGCGCGAGAGCACCACGGCCCCGAGTGGCAGGTGGGCGCCCGTGAGGCCCTTGGCGAGCGTCATCAGGTCGGGGCGGCCGGCCTCGCCGTGGC
>JBGASI010000347.1:0-5460 GCA_044229815.1 Vicinamibacteria bacterium
TCGGCGTCGTAGGGATCGAACTCGACGACCACGTCGCCCGCGTGCAGCAGCGCGCCGTCGCGGGCGAGGGCGGCGATCTTCTGCGGCCGGCCGGTCTGGGGCGGGACGACGATCGGCGTCGCCTTGACGGCCTTGAGGCTGCCTCGGGCCTCGACCTCGCGCACGAAGCGGCCCCTGCGCACCTCGAAGCTGGCGATCGGCGCCGCGTCGAGCGAGCGCAGCAGACCCAGGCCCCCGGCCACGAGCAGCAGGACGAGCGCACCGCCGCCCAGCACCCGCCAGTCCCGCGCCAGCCCCGCCAACCGGCTCATCGCCCCGCTCCCGCCGGTCCGCCGGGGGCGGCGCCACGCGCCTGGACGAGGTCGGTCGGGCTCACCAGGTCGCCCGCGGCGAGGCCCGAGACCACCTCGACCTGCGTGCGGTTGCTGCGGCCGAGGCGGACGCTCGTCTCGCGCCAGCCGAGCGCGGAACGGCGCCAGACGACGGGACCCTGGTCGCGCAGGAAGACGGCCTCGCGCGGGACGAGCAGCAGCCCGGGCACACGGCCCGTCTCGATCTCGCCGCGGAAGCGCATGGCGGGGCGCATGAAGGTGGGGTCGGTCCGGGCGAGCGCGATCTCGACGCGGTAGCCCTTGACCGGGGTGCGCCAGGAGCGGCGGCGCACGGTGCGCCCGATCCGCGCCACCCGCCCGGCGAGGTCGAAGTCGGAGCGCGCCTCGAGCCGCAGCGTGACCGGCTGGCCCTCCGCCACGGGCCCGCCGTCGGCCTCGTCGACGAAGCCGTCGCCCTTCATCGCCGCGAGGTCGGGGATGCCGAGGACCTTCTCCCCGTACCAGACGGAGTCGCCAACCTTCTTCTTCTGGTCGTTCCAGTCGGACTGGTAGACGACGATGCCGTCCTGCGGCGCGCGCACGGTCATCGCCTCGATCGCGGCCTCGAGCGCCTGCACGCGGCCCTGGGCGCGCTCGCTCTGCTGGCGCAGCGAGCGCAGCTCCGAGCCCGAGATCGCCTCGGTGACCCGCGACTCGGCCTGCAGGTTCTCCACGTCGCGCTGACGGCCGGTGCGGTCGAGCTCCGCCACCTTGAGCTCGAGCATCGGCACAGCCACCGCGGGCACGTCGGCCTTCAGCTCGGCCTTCGTCAGGTCGGCCGCGGCCTGCGCCTGGCGCTGCTGCAGGTCGAGGCGCTTGAGGCCGAGGTCGATCTCTTTCTGCTCGAGCTTCTTCTTCGCCTCGTCGAGCTCCGCCCGCTTCTCCGCGAGCAGCCGCACGAGCGTCTCGGTGTCGAAGCGCAGGATCGGCTCGCCCGCCTTGACGCTGGCGCTTTCCGGGGCGAGGAACGAGATCTTGAAGTCGGTCTCGGTGACCGGCGGCACGCCGATCTCGGTGGAGCGCAGCGCCACGAGTTCCCCCTCGACCTCGACGCCGAGCACGAGGTCGGCGCGCCTGACCGGCAGGGGCGTGCCCACGTCCTCGCGCCGGGGCCACACGGCGAACAGCAGCAGCGCCACGAGCGCGACACCCGCCGCCGCGAGGACGCGGCGGGGCGCGCGGCGCAGGCGCGCGAACAGGCTAGTAGAGGACGACACGATCGCCCTCCGCCAGCCCGGACTCGACCACGCAGTCGACGGGCGTGCAGGCCGAAAGGCGCACCGGCAGCAGGCGACCGCCCTTCTGCACGAGCGCGGCGTCGCCCTCGAAACGCACCGCCCCGCGCGGGACGCTGAGCGCCTTCGGCCAGCTGCCGCGCACGATCTCCACGCGCACCGAGAGACCGGGGCGCATCAGCGGCTCGGTGCGGGCGAGCGCGATGCGGACGGGAAAGCCGGCGCGGTTCGAGACGCCGAGGGAGTTCTCGGAGGCTTCCGAGGCCACGGACCCGATCTCGACCACCGTGCCGGTGAAGACGCGGTCGGGGTAGGTGTCGAGGACGCAGCGGGCCTGCTGCCCGGCGGCGATGCGGCCGTGGTCCGACTCGGGCAGGGCCGCCGCCACCTCCATCTCGCTCGGGTCCGGGATCGTGCCGATCGTGAAGCCTGGCCAGACGTTGTCGCCCGGCTGCAGCTTGCGCGGCCCCTCGGGGCCCCACTGCGAGAGGTTCATGCCGGAGAGGAAGATGCCCGCGCGCGGCGCGAGCAGCGACATGCCCGCGAGCCCGCTCTCGTCCCGCTCGAGGTCGCGCCGGGCCTTGTCCTCGGCGGCCAGAGCGGAGGTGACGTCGGCGCGCGAGGAGACCCGGTAGGCCTCGAGGTCGAGCCGCGCCTTCTCGAGCGCGGCGTGCGTCTGCTGCCACTTCGCCTGCAGCGTCGGCCGATCCTTGGGATCGCGGTACTCCAGGGGCACCGCGGCCTCGAGGCGCGACTTCTCGTCCTCGACGGCCGCCTTCTCCACCGCCGCCCGGCGCCTCTCCAACTCGGCAGCCGAGGAGCGCTCGAGGCTCTCGCGCTGCAACTCGGCCTGCCGCAGGCGCAGGCGCCGCTCCTCGAGCCGCTGGATCAGGTTGGTCGGGTCGAGCGCGGCCACGCGCTCGCCCTCCTTCACCTCGCTGCCGTCCTCGGCCAGCCAGCGGATCTGCAGGCGTCCCTCCGCGCGCGGGGCCATCAACGAGATCGAGCGGACCGAGCGCAACTCGCCCGAGAGCAGGAACACGTCCTCGACCGGCCCCGCGACGACGCGCGCCTCGCCGCGCGGGGCGCCGGGGCCGCGCTCGGGCGCAACCGAGCCGCGGCAGGTCGTGGCCAGCAGGGCTGCGACCAGCGCCGGCGCTAGCCCGGCGCCACCGGACGACCACCGCCGGGATGAATGCATGGTCAGGCTCGTGCGCGCCCCCTGCCCCCAGGGGAGCAACCTTGCGACTATACCGCCGCCGCCGTTCCGTCTGGGAGGCCGCCCCCGCTGGCCTGTACACGCCAGGCGGCCGGCGCATTCCACCGCGGGCTCGGCCGGGGGCCCTTTCGCGGGCGACGCGCCTCGGAGAAGATGAGGAGTTGTCGGGCGCGAGGAGGACGCTGATGCCGGGAGCAGAAGCCGTGGGACGTCCGTGAGCGCGAAGCGGCTCGTCTACCTGATGCTCGTCTTCGTCCCGGCGAGCCTCTGGCTCGGGCTCAGCCACGCCGCGCCGACCGCGGTGTTCGTGGTGTCCTGCCTCGCGATCCTGCCGCTCGCCGGCCTGATCGGGGAGGCCACCGAGCACCTGGCGCACCGTTCGGGCGCCGCGATCGGGGGCCTGCTCAACGCGACCTTCGGCAACGCGGCCGAGCTGATCATCGGCTTCATGGCCCTGCGGGCCGGGGAAACCGAGATCGTCAAGGCCTCGCTGACGGGCTCGATCCTCGGCAACATGCTGATGGTGCTCGGCCTCGCGATGCTGGTCGGGGGCTGGCGTCACAAGGAGCTGGTCTTCAACCGGATGGCGGCCGAGACCGGCAGCGGCATGATGCTGCTGGCCGTCGTGGCGCTGGTGATGCCCGCGATCTACGCGAGCCTGACGCAGCACCGCGAGCCCGAGCACGTCGAGTCGATCAGCCTCGACATCTCCTACGTGCTCATCCTCACGTACGTCGCGAGCCTGGTCTTCCAGCTGAAGACGCACCAGCGCCTCTTCGCGCCGACGAGCGGCGCGGACCAGGGCGTGGTGCCCGGCGGGACCTGGCCGGTCGGCCGCAGCGTCGCCGTCCTGCTGGCGGCGGCCGTGCTGGTCGGCTTCGTGAGCGAGTTCCTGGTGGCGGCGATCGCGCAGGCGGGCGCCACGCTCGGCCTGGGCAAGGTGTTCATGGGCGTCGTCGTCGTGGCGGTGATCGGCAACGCGGCCGAGCACTCGACCGCCGTGCTGATGGCGGCGAAGAACAAGATGGACCTCGCCTTCGGCATCGCGATGGGCTCCTCGATGCAGATCGCCCTGTTCGTCGCCCCGGTGCTGGTGATCGCGGGCCACGCGATGGGCCGGCCGCTCGGGCTCGAGTTCACGCTGCTCGAGGTGGCGGCGGTCATGCTGTCGGTGACGGCGGTCGCCCACCTCGCGAGCGACGGCCGGACGAACTGGTTCGAGGGCGTGCAACTCCTGGCGATCTACGCGATCCTGGCGGTGGCCTTCTACTACATCTAGCATCCGCGCCGGGGTGAGCCGTATGGCTCTCGCCGCCCGGGTCCCGCTGCGCCATGATCCCGTCATGCCACGAGCCTGCCGCCGTGCCCTCGCCCTCGCCGCCCTGCTGTGCTGCGTCCCGCCGCTCGCGGCGGCGCCGCCCCCCGCGCCGGAACCGATCCGCCTGATCGTGCGGGGCGACGACATGGGCTCGTCGCAGGCCTCGAACGAGGCCGTCGTCCGCTGCTTCCGGGAAGGCGTCATGCGCGACGTCGAGCTGATGGCGGTCGGCCCGTGGTTCCCGCAGGCGGCGCGCCTGCTGCGGGAGAACCCCGGGCTCGACGTCGGGCTCCACCTCGCGCTCACCAGCGAGTGGGACGACGTCAAGTGGCGGCCGCTGACGGCGGCGCCGAGCCTCGTCGAGGCGACGGGCTTCTTCTTCCCGATGATCTGGCCCGGGCCGCACTACGGAAAGGAGCGGGCCCTGCGCGAGCAACCCTGGAAGCTCGAGGAGATCGAGCGCGAGCTGCGCGCGCAGATCGAGCTGACGAGGCGCGAGGTGCCCCGGCTGAGCCACCTCAGCGACCACATGGGCTTCGGCGCGCTCGGGCCCGAGGTGGCCGCGCTGGTCGGGCGGCTGGCCCGCGAGTACGGCCTCGACGTGGACGCGCAGGCCCTGGGTGTCGGGCCCGTGGGCTGGGAGGGCCGGCCCGTGACCTCGGCGGAGAAGGTGGCGAGCTTCCTGCGCGTCGTCGAGCGCCTCGCGCCCGGGACCTGGCTGTTCGTCGATCACCCGGCGCTCGACACGCCGGAGCTGCGCGCGACGGGCCACGTGGGCTACGAGGGTGTGGCGGTCGACCGCCAGGGCGTGACGGACGCCTGGACGCACCCGTCCGTCGCGGCGGCGTTGCGCCGCCGGGGCGTCGAGCTGATCGGCTACCGGGACCTCGGGGTGAAGCGATGAGCACGCGGCGCGACGTACTCACGCGCGGCGCGCTCGTCGGCGGGGCGCTGCTGCCGCTCGCGGCGAGCGCACGGGCCGAGGCGCCCGCGCAGGGCGGCGGGCCGTACGACGTGCGCGCCTTCGGCGCGACCGGCGACGGCAGGACGGACGACACCGAGGCGCTGCAGGCGGCCGTGCGCGCCTGCCACGCGGCGGGCGGCGGCACGGTGCGGGGGCCGGCCGGCACCTACCTGGCGCGGCCGTTCGAGCTGCGCTCGTTCGTGACGCTCGAGCTCGAGGCCGGCGCCACGCTGCTGGCCTCGCCACGCCTCGCGGACTACCCGGTCGAGGGCCGCGACGCGAGCGGCGAGTCGGAGCGCGCCGGCCTGCTCACGACGCGGGACGCGGAGCGCGTCGCGATCGTCGGGCGCGGC
>JBGASI010000348.1:0-5449 GCA_044229815.1 Vicinamibacteria bacterium
CCAGGAGGCGAAGGCGCTCGAGCGCGCGTGGCAGGAGATCCTGGCCGCGGACCTTCCAGCGGCTTCGCGCCGGCTCGAGAAGCTGCGCCGGCAGGCGGGTCGCCGGCCCTCGCTCGAGACCGCCACCGGCTATGCGCGCCTGCGGGCCGGGCGAGCTGTCGAGGCCCTGGCAGCGTTCGAGGCAGCCATCGAGATCGCGCCCGGCTTCGTGCCGGCGCTGGTCGGCGCCGGCTCGGCCGCGCTGCACGAGGACGAGCTGGACGCGGCGCTCGGCTTCTATCGCTCGGCGCAGGCCGCGGCCCCGGGCGACGCGCTCGTCCGCAAGCGGCTGTCGGCCTTGAAGCTGCAGGTGACGGAGCGGCACATGGGCCGCGCGCAGGCGGCGCTCGACGCCGGGGACCTGGTTGCCGCCGTACGCGAGTACCGCAGCGCGCTGGGGGCGGCGCCGGAGGTCTCGGGCGTGCGCCTTGCGCTCGCGGACCTGCTCGGGCGGCAGGGCGACGCCGAGGCCGCGATCGCGCTGCTCCAGGCCGACCCCACCGGCGATCGCGGCACGAAGCACCGTCTGGCCTCCTCGCTGCTGGCGGCCGGGAGGCCCGAGGCCGCGGCCGAGGTCTACCGCGAGCTGCTCGCGGGCGATCCCTCCGACAGCCAGGCCAGGGCGGGACAGGCTCTCGTCCGCGAGCGGATCGAGGCGGCGGGGCTGCCGGAGGAGTACCGGCGCATCCCGGAGGCCGCGCGAGTCACGCGCGCGGACCTGGCGGCCCTGCTGATCCTCCGTGTGAAGGCGCTGCGCCGCGCGGGGGCGGGCGAGCCGCGAGTGGCGGTGGACATCTCGGGGTCGTGGGCGCGGGAGTCGATCGCGAACGCTCTCGCTCTCGACGTGCTCGACGTCTACCCGAACCACACGTTCCAGCCCGGGGCGGTCGTGCGCCGTGTCGACCTGGCCCGCGCCGTCTCCCGCGTGCTGGACCGCATGGGCTGGCCGCGGGCGGCGGCGCCGGTCCCGGCCGACATGCCGCGCTCGCACCTCGACTACGACGCGGTGGCCCGGGCGCTCGGGGCCGGGCTGATGGGCCTGGGTCCCTCCGGGGTTTTCGAGCCGTGGCGCCCGGTGAGCGGGCGCGAAGCGATCGACGTGGTCGACGCCGTCGAGCGGCTGGTGGGGCCCTGAGCGGGCCCCGGGTCACCCCGGGGAATTGCGGTACCATCCAGCAGCAACGTCGAGGGAGGCCCCATGGACGAGAGAGAGCTCCTGCGTACCGTGCCCCTGTTCTCCGAGCTCTCCGATGCCGACATCGCGAGCCTGAGCCGGCTGTCGGCGCGCCGACGCTATCCGAAGGACACGGTCGTCTTCTTCGAGAACGAGGAAGGGGACTTCTTCTTCATGATCGTCGAGGGGCGGATCAAGGTGACGATCCTCGGCGACGACGGGCGCGAGATCATCCTCAGCATGCTCGGACCGGGGGACTTCTTCGGCGAGATGGCGCTGCTCGACAACGAGCCCCGCTCGGCGACGGCGATCGCGGTCGAGGAGAGCGAGTTGCTGTCCCTGCACCGCACGGACTTCCAGGGCGTGATCGGGGACAACCCCGCCATCTCGACGGCGCTCATCCGGGTGCTCTCGGCGCGCCTGCGTCGCGCCAACCACCAGATCTCCACGCTGGCGCTGCTCGACGTGTACGGCCGTGTCGCCCGCGTGATTCTCGACATGGCCCGCGAGGAGGGCCGTCGGCTCAAGGACGGCCGGATCGCGTTCCGGCGCGCGACCCACCAGGAGATCGCCAACCGGATCGGCACGACGCGCGAGACCGTCACGCGCATGCTGAAGGACCTCGAGCGTCAGGGGCTGGTGCGCGTCGAGGGCCGCGAGATCGTGCTGCAGCCCGGCTTCGAGCGGGCGTTCGACTAGCGCCGGCTCACTGCCCCCGCTCGACGCGCACGCGTGTCGTCGCGCGTGCGTGCACCTTCGGCACCGTCAGGCGGAGCAGCCCGTCGACGAAGTCGGCGCTCACGCGCTCGGCGTCGATCTCCCCGGGGAAGCGGAAGCCCCGCGCGAACGGCCCGTGCCGGCGCTCCAGCCGGTGGAAGGCCTCCGGGCGGCCCGAGACGGCGGGCCGTCGCTCCCCGCGCACCACGAGCTCGTCGCCCTGGGCCTGCACGACGAGGTCCTCGCGGGCGAGCCCCGCCAGCTCGACCTCGACGACGTAGGCCTCCGGGGTCTCGAACACGTCGGCCGCCGGCACCCAGCTGCCCTGCTCCAGCGCGGGGCCGTCGGGCCGCTCCCGGCCGAGCGTCTCGTCGAAGAGCCGGTTCATGCGCTCCTGCAGCTCGAGCAGCTCCAGGAGCGGGTCGGGTCGCGCGGGCATCGCAGGGAGAGTCTAACTCAGGGGGCGAGGCGCCTGCGCAGCTCGGCCAGCAGGGCGAGCGCATCGAGCGGCGTCAGGCGGTCCGGGTCCGCCCGCCGCAGTTCCTCGAGCACGGCCTCGTCCTGGCCCGTGAAGAGGGCCAGCTGGCGGGCCCCCGCGGGCGCCCCCTTCTCCGAGTGCGCGATGCGCGGCCGGCCTTCGCGGTCGAACTCCGTGCTCTCGAGGTTGCGCAGGATCTCCTGCGCGCGCAGCACGACGGCCGCAGGCAGGCCGGCGAGCCGCGCCACCTGGATGCCGAACGAGCGGTCGGAGCCGCCGGCCTCGATCTTGCGCAGGAAGACGACGCTGTCGTGCCACTCGCGCGCCGAGACGTGCAGGTTGCCCACGTGGGGGAGGTCGGCCGCGAGGTCGACGAGCTCGTGGTAGTGGGTGGCGAAGATCGTCTTCGGCCCGCTGGCGTCGCGCGCCAGGTGCTCGGCGACGGCCCAGGCGATCGACAGGCCGTCGAAGGTGGCGGTGCCGCGGCCGATCTCGTCGAGCAGCACCAGGCTGCGCGGCGTGGCGTGGCGCAGGATGTGGGCGGTCTCCTGCATCTCCACCATGAAGGTGGACTGGCCGCGCAGGATCTGGTCGCTGGCGCCCACGCGCGTGAAGATGCGGTCGACGAGGCCCAGCTTCGCCTCGCGCGCCGGCACGAAGCTGCCCATCTGGGCCATCAACGCCACGAGCGCGGTCTGCCGCAGGAAGGTGGACTTGCCGCCCATGTTGGGGCCGGTCAGCACGAACAGGCGCGGGGCGCCGTCGCCCATCGCCAGGTCGTTGGCGACGAAAGGCTCGGAGAGCACGCGCTCCATGATCGGGTGGCGGCCCTCGACGAAGCCGAGCTCCTCGCCGCGGGTGAGGCGCGGCTTGACGTAGTCGAAGCGCGTGGCCGCCTCGGCCAGGGCCGCCAGCACGTCGAGCACGGCGCTCGCCCGCGAGGTCTGCTGGACGCGCCGCGCGGCGCCGGCCAGCCGCGCGCGCAGCTCCTCGAAGATGCGGGCCTCGCGCTCCAGGATCAGCTCGTCGGCGCGCAGCACGCGTTCCTCGTAGTCCTTGAGCTCGGGCGTCACGAAGCGCTCGCCGCCGGCGATCGTCTGCTTGCGCACGTAGTCGGCGGGGACGAGGCCCAGGTTCGACTTGCTGACCTCGATGTAGTAGCCGAACACGCGGTTGAAACGCACCTTGAGCGAGCCGATCCCGGTGCGCTGCCGCTCGCGCTCCTCGATCGCGGCGATCGTGGCTCGCCCGCCGCGGCTCGTCTCGCGCAGCGCGTCGAGCTCCGGGTCGACGCCGTCGCGCACGAAACCGCCTTCGCGGGCGAGCACGGGCGGCTCGTCCGCGATCGTGCGCTCGATCTCCTCGGCGAGGTCGAGAGGAGGGGCGAGCTCCTTGCCCTGCTGCCGCAGCAGCGGGGCGACGCACTCGGCGAGGGCGTCGCCGGCCGCGGGCAGGGCGCGCAGCGAGCGGCCGAGGGCGTGCAGGTCGCGCGGGCCGGCCGTGCCGAGCACGATGCGACCCAGGATGCGGTCGAGGTCCTGCACGCCGCCGAGCGACTCGCGCAGCCGGCCGCGGTCGAGTGCCCGGAAGGCGAGCTCCTCGACCGCGTCGAGCCGGTCCTGGATGCGCTCGAGCTCGACCAGCGGGCGCAGGATCCACTCGCGGAGCAGGCGTTCGCCCATGGCGGTGCGGGTGTGGTCGAGGACCTCGAGCAGGGTGCCCTTGCGCGCTCCGTCGGCGAGGCTCTCGACCAGCTCGAGGTTGCGCCGCGTCACGGAATCGATGACCAGGACGTCGGCGGCGTTGCGGGTGACGAGCGTCGTGACGTGCGCGAGGTCGCGCATCTGCGTCTCGCGCACGTAGCGCAGCACCGCCCCCGCGGCGGCGGCCGCGCGCGGCAGCGCCTCGCAGCCGAAGGCCTCGAGCGTCGCCACGTTGAAGTGCGCGAGCAGCTCGCGGCGGGCGCGCTGGGCGTCGAAGGCGCGCTCGTCGAGCGGGCCGCGGGGTATGGCGCCTTCCGGCTGCGTCGGGTCGCCGAGCCAGGCGGGCAGCTCGGCGTCGCGGCGGGCGAGGATCTCGCGGGGGCGAAAGGCCCCGATCTCGTCGCGCAGCCGGTCGAAGCGCCCCGGGCCGTCCCACTCGGCGACCTGGAACTCGCCGGTCGTCGGCTCGAGCCAGGCGAGGCCTAGGCTGGTGGGACCGGGGTCGAGCGCCAGCAGCCAGGAGCCCTCGCCGGCGTCGAGGGCCGTCGCCTCGAGCTGCGTGCCCGGGGTGATGACCCTCACGACCTCGCGCTTGACGACGCCCTTGGCCGTGCGCGGGTCTTCCACCTGCTCGCACAGCGCGACGCGGAAGCCCTGGCGCACGAGCCGCGCGATGTAGGCCGGGGCCGCGTGGTAGGGCACGCCGCACATCGGCACCGGGTTGCCGTCGCGGTCCTTCGAGCGCGAGGTGAGGGCGATCTCGAGCGCCCGGGAGGCCACGGTCGCGTCCTCGAAGAACAGTTCGTAGAAGTCCCCCATCCGGAAGAAGAGCAGGGCCTCCGGGTGCTCCGCCTTCATGCGGTGGTACTGCTGCATGGCGGGCGTCTGCACGAGGCCGGGCGACGACAAGGCGGTCGTTCTCTCGATCCTGAAGGGGTCTGCCCCTGGCGGCGCGTCGCCGCCCGCGGGGAAGGTGGAGTATAAGCTAGCTCGTGCGCGTACTCGCCGTGGACACCAGCACGCCGAGCGGCAGCGTCGCCGTGGTCGGCCCCGAGGGGGTGCTCGCGGAGGCGCGGGTCGCGACGACGAGCGGCCACTCCCGCTGGCTGCTGCCGGCGGTGGACGCGCTGCTGCGCGGGCTCGATCTGGCGCCCGGCGCGCTCGACGCCTTCGCGGTGACCACGGGGCCGGGCTCTTTCACGGGCCTGCGCGTCGGCCTGAGCAGCACGCAGGGGCTGGCGCTGGCCAGCGGGCGTCCCTGCGTCGGGCTGCCGGCGCTCGACGTGCTGGGCCTCGCCGCGGCGGGTCAGGCGGACACGCTGGTGGCACTGATGGACG
>JBGASI010000349.1:0-5447 GCA_044229815.1 Vicinamibacteria bacterium
GGCCCCCTGGGTAGCAGTAGCTTTCACCCGGGCCGGTGTCGGTCGTTAATCCGTACCAAATAGTATAGAATAACGGACTGGCCTCTGGCCTTTCCCATGTCCCGCAAGCTCGACGAACGGCACCGCTCCCTGCGCGAGGCGGAGGTCTGGCTCGAGGACCTGCCGCGCACGGGTTCTTTCCGCGTGGCGCTCGTATGGCCGAACCTCTACTACGTCGGCATGTCGAACCTGGGCTTCCAGGCCGTCTACCGCCTGCTCAACCGCACGAGCGACGTCGTCTGCGAGCGCGCCTTCCTGCCCGACGACGAGGACAAGGCCGAGCTCGAGCGCACGGGCAGCCCGCTCACGAGCTTCGAGACCGGCACGCCGCTGCGCGACTTCGACGCGATCGCCTTCTCGGTCTCGTTCGAGAACGACTACCTCCACGTCCTGCAGGTGCTGCGCCTCGCGGGCATCCCGCTGCGCGCGAGCGAGCGGGGGCCCCGCGATCCGCTGGTGATCCTCGGTGGCGCCGCGATGTTCCTCAACCCGGAGCCGCTCGCGCCCTTCGCCGATCTCGTCGCCGCCGGCGAGGGCGAGCCGCTCGTGCCGCGGATGATGGAGGCGCTGCTCGGCGCCGCCTCGCCGCGCGCCGGGATCGAGACGCTGCAGGCGAAGGACGGCTTCTACGTCCCCTCCCGCTACGAGGTGCGCTACCACGCCGACGGCACGGTCGCCGCCTACGACGGCCCCGGCCGCGTCGTGCGCCAGCGCGGCTGGCCCGGCACCATCGGCTTCCCGCAGTCGATCGTGCTCACGCCGCACACCGAGATGTCGATGAAGTACATGGTCGAGATCTCGCGCGGCTGCCCGTGCATGTGCCGCTTCTGCTGGGCCGGCTACAACTACCTCCCGGTGCGCGGCTTCAGTCGCTCGGAGCTCGTGGCGCGCGCCCGCGAAGTGCGCAGCGCCACCCGCAAGATCGGCCTCGTCTCGACCGCGGTCTGCGACCACCCGGAGATCGACGGCATCGTCGACGACCTGGCCGCGCTCGACTACGAGGTCTCCGTGGCCTCGCTGCGGCTCGACGACCTGACGCCACAGTTCGTGTTCAAGCTCGCCGACACCGGGGTCCAGGGCCTGACCCTCGCGCCCGAGTGCGGCTCCGATCGGATGCGCCGGATCCTCAACAAGCAGTTCACGAACGCGGAGGTCCTCGACAAGGCCGGCTGGATCTTCGAGAACGGCATCGCCAACCTCAAGCTCTACTACATGGTCGGCCTCCCGTTCGAGGAGCACGCCGACGTGGAGGCGATCGTCTCGCTCACCGACCAGATCCGCGAGCGCATGCTCGCCGTCGCGCGCGGCCGGGGCCGCATCGGCCGCATCCACCCCTCGGTCAACCCCTTCGTGCCGAAGCCGGGCACGCCGTTCCAGTGGCTGCCGATGGAAGACCCGAAGGAGACCGACCGCAAGCTGCAGTTCCTGCGCAAGGCCTTCGGCCGCATGCCGAACGTCGACGCGATCCTCAAGAGCGCACGCACCGGCACCGCGCAGTCGATCCTCGCGCTGGCCGACCGCCGCGTGGCCGACGCGCTCGAGCTCGCCGTGACCGCCGGCATCGACCTCAAGCGGGCCATGCGCGCGCGGGGGCTCGACCCCGCCTTCTACCTGTTCCGCCAGCGCGAGCGGGACGAGACGCTGCCGTGGGATGTCATCGACAACGGCGTCGCCAAGGGCTACTTCTGGAAGGAGCTCGAGCGCTCGCGCCAGGAGCGCCTCTCGCCGCACTGCCCGGAGATCCAGGGCTGCATCCGCTGCGGCGTGTGCAGCGAGACGCCGAACCCCCTCTACCGCCTCCCCGAGAAGTGGCGCGGCCGCGAGACGCTGCCCTTCTACGAGCGGACCGCACCGGCGCGGGACCGGGAGTGAGCCCCCGCTACTCGGCGTGGTTGCGCCAGTAGCGCTCGTAGACGGCCCAGTCCCGCTCGTCGGTGGTCCACTCGGCGTAGAGCGCGACCCCCTCGAACGTGCCGCCGGCCCCGAGGCCGCGCAGGCCCGCCACCACGCCGACGAGCGCGTTCTCCGGCGTCTCGACGCCCCGCCGGTGCATGAAGCCGTAGCTGTCGTAGGTGGGGATGCCCATCAGCACGCGTGCGTTGGAGCCCGAGGCGTCGAGCGCGCCGGCCACCGAGGCGGTCGCCCAGCGCACGTAGCGCCGGTAGAAGGCCGGCGTCGGCAGCGCGGTGTCGTAGGCCATGATCACGAGCTGGTCCACGAGCGCCGCCACCCGCGCGTAGTAGCCGGGGCTCCAGACGAAGTTCGGCGCCCGCGGCAGGCCGAGCGGGGCGGGCCGGATCGCCGCGATCGACAGCACGCGCTCGCCCACGGCCGTGCGCAGCGCCCGCAGCAGAGCCAGGAACTCCACGTTGCCGTCGTCCACCGGCTCCACGTTGAGGTGGATGCCGTCGAAGCCCTCGTCGACCAGCCCGCGCACCTCGGCCACGATCCGCTGGCGCTGCGAGAGGTCGCCCAGCTGCAGCGTGCCCGGCCGCTGCCGCCGGTAACCGGTGCGCAGCCCGCCCACCCAGGGCAGCACCCGCAGCCCGGGCGCCGCCGTGCGTGCCGCGGCGAGGAAGGCGCGCATCTGCTCGCGGTCGTGCGGCGGCAGGTTGCCCTTACCGTCGAACGGGATCAGGTGCGGGTACACGTAGGCCATGCCGCGCGCGTGCAGCCTGTGGAAGAGGGCCTCCATCTCCGCCGGGTCGTGCGCGCGCTCGAGCCAGCGGTGCTCCAGCCAGATGGCGTTGCGATCGTGGTTGAACGGGTGGGGCGCCAGGTCGCCGACCGGGGCGTAGGCCAGATAGATCAGGCTGCCCGCGGCGGCCGCGGCGAGCACCAGCAGGATCCGCAGCACGAGCCGCGCTCGCGACAAGCGTTTCACCGTGCCCTCAGCAGCACCACGAGCGCCGCCGCGTGACGGCGCTCGTGGGTCAGGCTCACCAGCACACGCCCGGCCCCGAGCGTCTCCATCCGTGCCCGGGCCCGTGGCGCGAGACGCAGCTCGGGCGGCCCGTACTCGCCGCGCACCACCTCCACCTCGCGCTCCTCGAGCCCGCCGCCGAGCGCGCGCACGGCGGCGCGCTTGGCCGCCAGCCGTGCCGCGAGGCGCCGCGCGGGGTCGGAACGCGCGTGCGCGTAGGCGAGCTCCGCCCCGCCGAAGGCGAGGATCCGCCCCTGTGCGAGCAGTCCCTCCACCTCTTCGACCGGGACGAGCTCCACGGCGCTCGCCACCACGCAGTCCCCGCCCGTCGCATCCACTACCGACCAGTCTAGCGTGGCTGCCGCCTGCTAGGATCGGCCGATGTCCGCGCCCTTCGCCACCGTCGCCCCCCTCGCGGCGCTGCCCGGCATCGTGCACGGCTTCGGGCGGCGCGCCTCGGTCCCCCCGGAGACGCGGGAGGAGACGCGTGCCCGGGTCGCACAGGCGCTGGCGGCCGAGGGCCGCCTGCTCTTCCTGCACCAGGTTCACGGCAACGCCGTTGCCGAGGCCCCGTGGACGCTCACCCCGGACGCCGATGCCGCCGTCTCGACCGAACCGGGTGTGCTGCTCGGCATCGAGACCGCGGACTGCCTGCCGCTGCTCCTGGTCGACCCGCGTCGCCGAGCGGTCGCTGCCGCCCACGCGGGCTGGCGCGGAACGGTCCAAGGCGTGGCGCTGCGCGCGGTGGAGGCGCTGTGCGCGCGCGGCTCTTCCCCGCGCGACCTGCTGGTCGCCCTCGGCCCGGCGATCGGCCCGTGTTGCTACGAGGTCGGCGAGGAGGTCCGCGCGGCCTTCGGCGCCGACGCCCCGCAGCTGCTCCGCCAGGGCCCGCGGGGCCGACCGCACCTCGACCTGCGCGCGGCGAATGCCCTCCAGCTCGAGCGGGCGGGCGTGCCGGCCACCGCCATCCACGCAGTGGCGGAGTGCACCCGCTGTCTGCCGCAGCTGTACCACTCGTACCGCAGGGACGGGCCGGGCGCCGGCCGCATGATCAGCTTCGTCGGCCTGCGGGCCTGACGGCCCGCGAGCGCGTCTAGCCCTTCAAGCTCGAGGAGCGAAGGTCGACGGCCTTGTTCGCGAGCGCGTCGGCCTCGCGGTTGCGCTCGCGCGGCACGTGCGCCACTCGCGCGCTCTCGAAGCGGGCGAGCAGCGCCTGCGCCTCCCGGAACAAAGGTGCCAGCCCCGGGTTCTTCACGCGGTAGCGGCCGCCGATCTGCCGCACCAGCAACTCCGAGTCCGAGTAGACCTCGACCTTCCGGGCGCCCCGCTCGAGGGCGAAACGCAGGCCGTGCAGCAGAGCCTGGTACTCGGCCACGTTGTTCGTGGCCTTCCCGAGGTAGCCGTAGAGCTCGGCCACGGGCTGCGCGTCCCTCGTCGTCACGTGCACCCCGAAGCCCGACTCGCCGGGGTTGCCCCGGCTCGCCCCGTCCACGTGCAGGACGAGGCTCACGGCAGGACGTCGACGGTGGGCGGCGGCGGCTCGTAGTAGAGGATCCGGCTGCACGAGTCGCACTCGATAAGGCTCTCGTTCTTCTTCAGCTCGACCCACACCTGCACGCGCAGCCGCACCTGACAGGTCTGGCAGACCCCGTCCTTCCCTTCCGCGACACCGCTGCCCCGCAGCCTGGCGACGCGCTCGTAGCGCGCCAGCGTCCCCTCGGGCACCGCCTGTGCGGCCGCGCTGCGCTCGGCTGCCGCCGCCTGCGCCTGGGCGCGCAGCCTGGCCTCGCGGGCGTCGAGGACACCCCCCTCGGTCTTCGCCTCGGTCTCGATCGCCTTGAACGCCGCCTCCTCGCGCTTCACCTCGAGAGCGAGCGACTCCATCCGCTCCATCTCCTCGAGGATCTTGTCCTCGAGGGCCCGGATCTCCCGCTCCACGTTCCCGATCTCGTGGAGCATCGCCGTGTATTCCTTGTTCGTCTTGACGTCCATCAGCTGGCCCTTGTACTTCGAGCGCTTCGTCTCGAGGTCCTGCACGGCCCCTTCGTGGGTCCGGCGTGCCTTCGTCGCGGCCTCGAGCGCCGCCTTCGCGGCGTCGAGACGCGAGCGCTCACCGGCGAGTCGCGCCGCGAGCTCCTGGCGCATTCGGGGGATCTGGGCGAGCTCGGCGTCGTGGCGCTTCGTCTCGATCTCGGCGCGGTGAAGGCGGATGAGCTTCTCGAGGTCGGGGTTCATGGGCGGCACCGGCGGCTGAGCATTGCGCGCATTCTACACCGCGCGACGCTGGTGGGCCTGGAAGGACTCGAACCTTCGACTAGCCGGTTATGAGCCGGCCGTTCTAACCATCTGAACTACAGGCCCGCAGGAGAGCCTAGCAGAAGCGGGCGGGGGGCAGGCTGGGACGGTGGTGGGAGGGCGAGGCGCCGGGGGGGAGAGACGGGGGCCGACGCCGGCTCTGGGGGAAAAAGGGAAGGCCGCGTCTTAC
>JBGASI010000350.1:0-11667 GCA_044229815.1 Vicinamibacteria bacterium
GATTGAACGACTCACACTGAGGAGACGAGACACATGGCGAAGGTGCGTCCGCTTCACGACCGCTTGCTGGTGAAGCGCATCGAGGAAAAGGAAACGATCAAGGGCGGGATCATCATCCCCGACAGCGCGAAGGAGAAGCCCCAGGAGGGCGAGGTCATCGCGGTCGGCAACGGCAAGGTGCTCGAGAACGGCACCAAGCTGGCCCTCGACGTCAAGGCCGGCGACAAGATCCTCTTCGGCAAGTACTCCGGAACCGACATCAAGATCGATGGCGAGGAGTACCTCATCCTGCGTGAGGACGAAGTCCTCGCGGTGATCGGCTAAGGGAGGCCGGAGAAACATGGCGAAGCAGATCACGTACGGCAACGACTCGCGTCAGGCCGTGCTGCGCGGTGTGAACCGCCTGGCCGACGCCGTCAAGGTCACGCTCGGCCCCAAGGGCCGCAACGTCGTCCTCGACAAGAAGTTCGGCTCCCCGATCATCACCAAGGACGGCGTCACCGTCGCCAAGGAGATCGACCTCAAGGATCCGCTCGAGAACATGGGCGCGCAGATGGTCCGCGAGGTCGCGTCGAAGACCTCCGACGTCGCCGGCGACGGCACGACCACCGCGACCGTGCTCGCTCAGGCGATCTACCGCGAGGGCATCAAGAACGTCACCGCGGGCGCCAACCCGATGGACATCAAGCGCGGCATCGAGAAGGCCGTGGCCGCGGTCACCGAGGAGCTGAAGAAGCTCTCCAAGCCCGTCAAGGGCAAGATGATCGCCCAGGTCGGCACGATCTCGGCCAACAACGACTCGACGATCGGCGAGATCATCGCCGGCGCGATGGAGAAGGTCGGCAAGGACGGCGTCATCACGGTCGAGGAAGCGAAGACGCTCGAGACCTCGCTCGAGGTGGTCGAGGGCATGCAGTTCGACCGCGGCTACCTCTCGCCCTACTTCGTGACCGACCCCGAGCGCATGGAAGTCGCGCTCGAGAACGCCCTCGTGCTGATCCACGAGAAGAAGATCTCCAGCATGAAGGACCTGCTGCCCGTGCTCGAGCAGGTGGCCAAGCTGGGCAAGCCGCTGCTGATCATCGCCGAGGAGGTCGAGGGCGAGGCGCTCGCGACGCTGGTGGTGAACAAGCTGCGCGGCACGCTGCAGGTCGCGGCCGTCAAGGCCCCGGGCTACGGTGACCGCCGCAAGGCCATGCTCGAGGACATCGCGATCCTCACCGGCGGCAAGGCGATCACCGAGGACCTCGGCATCAAGCTCGAGAACCTCAAGCTCGACGACCTCGGCAAGGCCAAGAAGATCACGATCGACAAGGACAACACGACGATCGTCGAGGGCGCCGGCACGGCCAAGCAGATCGAGGGCCGGGTCAAGCAGATCCGCACCCAGATCGACGAGACGACCTCCGACTACGACCGCGAGAAGCTGCAGGAGCGGCTCGCGAAGCTGGTCGGCGGCGTCGCGGTGATCAAGGTCGGCGCTGCGACCGAGACCGAGATGAAGGAAAAGAAGGCCCGCGTCGAGGACGCCATGCACGCGACCAAGGCGGCCGTCGAGGAGGGGATCGTCCCCGGCGGCGGTGTCGCCCTGCTGCGCGCGCAGAAGGCGATCGAGTCGCTCAAGGCCGCGGGCGACGAGGCGGTCGGCGTCGCGATCGTGCGCCGCTCGCTCGAGGAGCCGCTCCGGCAGATCGCCGGCAACGCGGGCCTCGAGGGCGCGGTCGTGGTCGCGAAGGTGCGCGAGATGAAGGCCGAAGAGGGCTTCAACGCGCTCACCGACACCTACGAGAACCTGGTCGAGGCGGGCGTCATCGACCCGACCAAGGTCGTCCGCTCGGCGCTGCAGAACGCGTCGTCGATCGCGTCGCTCCTCCTGACCACCGAGGCTCTCGTCTCCGAGATCCCCGAGGAGAAGGAAGAGAAGGCGCCGATGGGCGGCGGCGGCATGGGCGGCATGGGCGGCGGCGGCTTCTAGTTCCACCGTTCCACGGGCGCCGCGTGGCGCCCACGGAACGGACTCGTGCAGGGGGTGGCTTCGGCCACCCCCTTTTTTTCTTGGTCCCCGAAGCGGTCGCCCGTTCGCGGCTAGAATCCCGCCTTCATGACCGACCGCTCCGCCCCGCCCTCCGCGCCGGCCGAGGCCCGCTCGCTCAGCGAGCTCTCCCCGGAGCAGTGGAAGTCGGGCGCCGCCGCCTGGCTCGGCTGGCTGTTCGACGGGCTCGACATGCACCTCTACACGCTCGTGGCGGCCCCGTTCGTGATGGAGCTGGTGGGCGCCACGAGCCCGGCCGACGCCCTCGTGCGGGAGCGCAGCTCCTGGATCCAGGCGGCGTTCCTCGTGGGCTGGGCGCTCGGCGGCGGATTCTTCGGCCGGCTCGGGGACCGCCTCGGCCGCAGCCGCGCGCTGAGCCTGACCATCCTCACCTACGCTCTCTTCACCGGCCTGTCGTTCTTCGCGCAGACGTGGTGGCAGCTGATGGTCTTCCGTTTCCTGGCCGCGCTCGGCATCGGCGGCGAGTGGGCGGTCGGCTCGTCACTGCTCTCGGAGACCTGGCCGCGCCGCTGGCGGCCGTGGATCGCCGCGGTGCTGTAGGCCGCGGTGAACATCGACATCCTGATCGCCTGCCTGGCCGTCTACCTGATGGCGAGCCTGCCGCCGCGCACGGTCTTCCTGATCGGCATCGCGCCGGCCCTGCTCGTGTTCTGGATCCGCCGCCACGTGCCGGAGCCCGCCGAGTGGCGCGCGGCGCGCGCCCCGGGGAAGGCGCCAACGGTCGTCGAGCTGTTCCGCGGCAACGTGCGGCGCACGACGCTCGTCACGATCGCGGTCTGCGCGCTGTCGCTCTCGGCCTGGTGGGCCTTCCAGTTCTGGCACCCGCAGCACCTGCGCAACCTTCCCGAGCTCGCGGGCTGGGAGCGCACCGACCGCGAGCGCCTGGTCACCAAGGCCTTCTTCCTCGTGGTGGGCGTCTCCATCGCCGGCAACTTCGCCGCCGGCGCGCTCGCGCGGCTCATCGGCTACCGCCGCTCGATCGCCGGGATGTGCCTGGGCCTGGGCCTCGCCATGCTCGGCACGTTCGCGGTGCCGCGCGGCCACCAGGCGCTCGTCTACTTCTGGCTGCCGCTCGTCGGCTTCTTCTCCGGCGTCTTCGGCCTGTTCACGATGTACCTGCCGCCGCTGTTTCCCACGCTGCTGCGCACGACCGGCGCCGGTTTCTCCTACAACATCGGCCGCATCGCCGCGGCCGTCGGCACCGTCTACTTCGGCCTCTTCGCGCAGGTGGGCAGCTTCCGCTACGCGCTGCTCTACGCCGGGCTGCTGCTGCTGCCGGCCAGCGTCTTCGCCTGGCTCGCCCCGGACCTGGCCCAGGACTGAGCGCGGCCGTCGGCGCCTGGCCCGATCCCTGCATGTCCCTCCCGCGAGGGACGACCATGGATCCGAGAGACGGGCGTGATCGCGCACCGGCCACCGAGGCGGCCTGGATCTCGGCAGGCGGCACGCGGGCCGAGCGCCCCGTCAAGAGGCTCCTGCTTGCGGACGACAGCGCCGCGGCGCGCGCGATCCTGCTCGCGATGCTCCGCGCGGACGACTCCACGCGCTGGGAGGTCTGCGAGGCGGCGAACGGGCCCGAGTTCCTCGACGCCGTCGCCCTGCAGGCGCCGTTCGACGTCGTGGTGCTGGACGTGCGGATGCCGGGCATGGACGGCTTCTCCGCCTGCCGGATCCTGCGCGAGGCGAACCGGAAGGTACCCGTGCTGTTCGTGACGTCCGAGGGCGACCCCGGCAGCTTCGCCACCGGGCACGCCGTCGGGGGCGACTCGTACCTCGTCAAGCCCTTCTCCGCCTCGGGCCTGCGCGCGGCGCTCCATGCCTTGACCAGCCTCACGCGGCGTCAGGCGCACTAGGACCAAGCCCCCGGTCCGCGCAGACAGGTTCGGGAGGAAGTGCCGAAAACGAGGAGAACCTGCCGATCGACTCCGCCGTCAGCGCGGCCGCGGGCCGACGTCCGACAGGTCGATCGGCCGGAAACCGAGGCCAAAGGCGGGCGAGGCGGCCTCGAGACGCAGGTCGCGGCGTTTCAGGTCGACGAAGCGGGGGTCGGCGGCGAGCGAGTGGCGGTCGAGCCCGAGCGCCTGCCAGCCGGCGAGGTCGTAGGCCGTGCGCAACCCTCCCTTGCCCGCGCCGTTGCCCTCGCCCAGCGCCGGCGGCGCGCCCGACACGTCCCAGAACAGGTTCAGGTCGCTCACGAACGCGCGCTCCGCCGCACCGGTTCCTCCGCCCGAGAGCCCGGTGGCGATGACCGGCTTGCCGTCGCTCACGAGCAGGTTGCGCTCGAGCGTGAAGGCGAGGGCGCCGCGCCCGCCGTTGTGCGCCGGCCCGCGCGAGAGGGCGAGCACGCCCTCGCCGCCGAAGGCGAACACGTTGTTGCGCACCGTGTTCTCGTTGCCGTAGTGCTGGTGGAACACGTGCCCGGTCGTGTCGTAGGCCACGTTGTCCTCGATCACGATGTGCGAGCTGCCCTCGTCGGGGTAGATGGCCCAGCCGCCGTAGCCGGCGGCGCGGACGCCGTGGACGAGGTTGCCGCGGATCACGCTGCCCGGCTGGATGCCGAGCGTGTAGATGCCGCCCATGTCGGACAGCACGCCCTGGCCGACTTCGTGGATGTGGTTCTTGACGATGCGCACGGCGCTCGTGACGCTCGGCGCATAGCCCCAGACCCAGCCGGCGGAGACGGCCGTGTAGTACGTGTCGTGGATGTGGTTGTGGGCGATCTCGACGTCCGCCGCGTGGCGGACGAGGACGCCCGCCCCGGCCGGCAGGACGCGCCCGATCGCGTGGATCACGTTGTCGGTGATCGCGACCGTCGTCGTGCGCAGGGCCGGGTCTCCCGCGGCGTCGGCGCCGCTCACCTTCACCCCGCCCGCGCCCGTGTCCACGATCTCCAGGCCGGTGAGGCGCACGTCGCGGCAGCCCTCGCCGACCTCGACCCCGTAGCCGCCCAGCCCGGCGAGCCGACCGTCCTCGATCGCCACCTGCCGCGCGCCGCGCAGTACCAGCGCGCCCGGCGTCGTCCAGGCGGCCTGGACGGCGGGCTCGAACCCGGGCACCTCGGCGTGCTCGAACGACAGGCCGGCGAAGCTCAACCCCTCGACGAAGCGCTGCTGCCGCGGCTCGCCCTCGAGCCGCAGCAGCGACGCCAGCAGCGGCACCTCGACCCGGGTGGCCTGCGGCCGCTCGCCGGGGCGCGGCGCGTAGTAGAGGCGGCTCGAGGGCCGGTCGAGGTACCACTCGCCGGGCGCGAGCGCCTCGAAGACGTTCTCGACGAAGTAGCGCGGGTAGGCGTCGCCCGTCTCGTCCACGAGCGCCATCAGCGACGGGCGCCCCGTGCGGACGAGGCGGGTGGCGGGCTCGAAGCCCGCGAGCGGCAGCCGCTCGTCGATCCAGAAGTGGAGCACCACCGCCTCGACGTCGGCGAGGTTCCTCCACGGGCGGATCGTGTCGGCGGCGGCGACGAAGGCCGCGCTCCCGTCGAACAGCGTCTTCCAGTGGTCGCCGCCCAGGGGCCGTCCCGGCACCGATTCGATGCGCCAGTAGCCCTGCTTCGGCAGCCGCGGCCGCGGACGGCGTTCGCCGTCGACGAAGAGCGAGCGGAAGGGGCCGTGCGCGCGCAGCAGGGACGAGACGTCGGCCGTCCAGACCGCGATGCCGTTTCGCGTCTCGGCTCGCCAGCCTTCGATCGGAACGGCTCCGCTCAGGACGGGCCGCTCGCCGGCGGCCGCCGTCCAGCGGACGGGGCCCGAGTCCTCGGGCGTGAACACGAGAGGCTCGGCGAGCCGGTAACGGCCCCCGTGGACGCGAACCTCGGCGCCCCGCTGCAGGTCCCCCGCACGCCGGCGTTCCCGGAGCACGTCGCGCGCCCGCTGCGGCGTCGCGAGCGGCCCGTCGACGCGGCGCGCGTCCGGCTCGGCCCGCAGGCCGCTCCAGCGGTCGTCCCCGGCGGGCGAGACGTGCAGGACGAGCGGCTCGGACGCGCGGACGGCGGGCGCGGCGGCCGCGAGCAGGACGGCGAACAGCGGGCGAGCGGCACGGGTGGACATGCGGCCTACGATACCGGCATTGACGCCCCACCGCGAACGGGCGTAGCGTCGTCCGTCCGGGGGAGCACGTGACCCGCATGGTCGAGAAGCGAGCCGGGGAGCGGCGAGCGGTCAGGTTCCCGTGGGGAGCGGCCGGCGTCGCGGCGCTGCTCGCGCTCCTGCTGGGCCTGGGCTGGTGGGCTGGCGAGACGCGGGCCCGCGGCGTCGACGCCCGCCGACCGGAGCGCTCCGGCCTTCGATCGGCTGCGCGAGCAGATGGTGGCCGCCGGCCGGGCCTTTCCGCACCGTGGCCTCTACAGCCTGGCCCGGCGCGGTGGGCGGCTCGTCTTCGGCCCCGAGGACTATCCGGCCGGCGATCCGATGGCCAGCGCTCCGGGAACGGCCTACGCAACGCCCGGGGCCGACACCTTCCGGGTCTTCGAGGAGAAGCGGCCGCTCGCCGCCGGCCCCTTCACGGACGAGTACGGCACCCTGGTCTCGGCCCTGGCCCCCGTCCTCGACCCGGGAACCGGCGAGGTGCTGATGGTCGTGGGCGTCGACGTCATGGCCCACGAGTGGGAAGCCCGGCTCGAGGCCGCGCGCCGGGAGGCGCTGCAGGGCACCCTCGCCTCGGTGCTGGTGCTCGCCCTCGGCGCCGTCGCCCTCCGCCTCTACAACCGACGCGCCCGGCAGGGCGGCGTCCGCTTCAAGGCCTGGATCCTGGCGCCGACGGCCCTGGCGATGGCGAGCGGTCTCGCCTTGAGCGTCGCCTACGAGTATCGCGACTTCCGGGCGGACGAGAGCCGGGAGGCGCTCCGCACGGCGGAGCAGGCGCGGCGCGAGTGGACGCGACAGGTCGCCTCGGAGGCGGCGCTGCTCAGGACCCAGGTCGACCGCGTCCTGGGCGATGCGGCGATCCTCGAGGCGTGGCAGGCGCGCGACCTGGCCCGGCTTACCGCGCTCGCGCAGCCGCTGCTGGCGCAGCTCAAGCGCGACCACGGGATCAGCCTCCTCTACTTCATCTCGCCTGACCGGACCTGCTTCCTGCGCGCCTACGATCCGGAGCACCGCGGGGACCGGATCGACCGCGCCACGCTCCTCGCCGCGCAGCGCACGGGCGAGGACGCCTGGGGCATGGAGCTCGGGTCTCTCGAGGCCTACTCTCTGCGTTACGTGAAGCCGTGGAAACGGAGCGGCGTCACCCACGGCTACGTGGAGGCGGGTGTCGGAGTCGAGCACCTGGTGGACTGGACGGCTCGCGCGACCGGCTTCGACGGCATCACCGTGCTGCGCAAGGAGTACCTGGCCCGCGAGCGCTTCGAGAGCGGTCGGGCGGTCCTGGGCCCGCACGGAGAGTGGGATGCTTACCCGGATCTCGTGGTGGTCCAGCAGACACGAACCCTGCTGCCCAGCGAGGTGACCGAGTGGCTCGGGCGCCGTCACGGCAGCCGGGAGGCTCGAGCCTCGTTCTCCGCCTCACTGGACGGGCGCACGCTGGCCTGCAGCGTGATCGACCTGCCCGACGCGGCGGGACGCGACGTGGCGCAGCTGGTCGTGATGCGGGACGTGACCTCCTCGGCCACGGCGGGCACGAGCGCCGTGCTCCTGAACCTGGGCTTCGCCGTCATGCTCTTCGGCGGCCTGCTGGCCCTGCTCTGGTCGGTGACCGGCCACACCGAGCAGCGGCTCGCCGCGTCCTTTCGGCAGGTGCAACAGAGCGAGTCGCGCTTCCGGCGCATGTTCGACGAGTCCCCGCTGGGCGCGGCGATGGTGTCGCTCGACCTGTGCTACCTGGTCGTCAACGAGTCGCTGTGCCGGATGACCGGCTATAGCGCCGAGGAGCTGACGCGGAGGAGCGTCGCCGACCTCACCCACCCGGAGGACGTCGCGGCGGACAAGGAGGGCACCGCGCGCCTGCTGGCCGGGACGATCGACCACTTCGAGGCGGACAAACGCTACCTGCGCCGGGACGGCGGCGTGGCGTGGATCCACCTCAACGTCCGCCTGGTGCGGGACGAGCAGGGCCGACCGCTCTACCTGCTGCCCACGATGGAGGACATCACCGCGCGGCGGACCGCGGAGCAGGCGCTGCGGGAGAGCGAGGGGCGCGTCCGCGCAAAGCTGGACGCCATCCTCTCGCCAACCGGGGACCTCGGCGCGCTGGAGCTCGGCGACATCCTGGACGTCACGGCCGTCCAGCGCATCATGGACGAGTTCCACGCCCTCACGCGGATGACGGTCGCGCTGCTCGATCTGCGCGGCAACGTCCTCGTGGCTTCGGGCTGGCAGGACGCGTGCACGGGGTTCCACCGCGCTCACCCGGAGGCCGCGCGGCACTGCCTCGAGAGCGACACCGTGCTGACGCAGGGCGTCGAGCCGGGGACGAGCCGGACCTACCGGTGCGGGAACCACCTGCGCGACGTGGCGACCCCCGTCGTGGTCGCGGGCAAGCAGCTCGGCAACCTGTACCTCGGCCAGTTCCTCTTCGTCGACGAGCCCTTCGACGCCGCGACGTTCCGGGAACAGGCGCGCCGCTACGGCTTCGACGAGCAGGCCTACCTCGCGGCCTGCGAGCGCGTGCCACGCTGGAGCCGCGAGCAGGTCGACGCGGCGATGGCCTTCCTGATGCGCCTCGCCGACGTGATCGCGAGCCTGAGCCACGGCAACATCCGGCTGGCCAGGACGCTGACCGAGCGGGACCGCCTGGTCGAGTCGCTGCGCGAGAGCGAGGAGAAGTTCAAGGCGATCGCCAACTACACCGTGGACTGGGAGTCGTGGTTCGCGCCCGACGGGAAGCTGCTGTGGCTGAACCCCGCCGTCGAACGGATCACCGGGTACAGCGTCGAAGAGCTTCTGGCGCAGCCTGACTTCGTCTCCCTGCTGGTCGACGAGGAGGACCGCGCCCCGTTCCCCGGGCTGTTCCGCGACGCCCTGCGCGGCGAGCGGCACGGAGAGTTCGAGTTCCGCGCCCGTCACAAGGACGGCACGCTGATCTGGCTGAGCGCGTCCTGGCAGCCGATCTACGACGCCGGGGGACGCTTCCTCGGGGTCCGCGCGAGCTGCCGCGACGTCAGCGCGCGCAAGCGCACCGAGGAGGCGCTCGAGCGGCGCACGGCCCAGCTCTTCCAGTCCCAGAAGATGGAAGCGGTGGGCCGCCTGGCCGGGGGGCTCGCGCACGACTTCAACAACGTCCTGCAGGCGCTGCTGTCTCTCGCGACGTCGCTACGCCTGCGGGTGGACTCACCCGAGCTGGCGAAGACCGTGGAGGAGATCGAGGCCCACGTGCGCCGGGGCGCCAGCCTCACCCAGCAGCTCCTGCTGTTCTCGCGCCGTGAGATCGCGAGGAGCGAGCCGGTGGAGCTGGGGAGCCTGGCCGGCGCGACGGTGTCGCTGCTGCGCCGGCTGATCCCCGAGAACGTCCGGATCGAGGTGGAGACGGCGCCCGAGCCGGTCTGGGTCGAGGGCGACACGGGCCAGCTCGAGCAGGTGCTGATGAACCTGGCGATCAACGGCAAGGACGCCATGCCGGACGGGGGCACGCTCCACGTGCGGACGGGCCGCCTTCACGACGAGGCCGTGCTCGAGGTCCACGACACGGGCCACGGGATGGACGCGGCGACGCGGGCCCGGATCTTCGAGCCGTTCTTCACCACCAAGGGGACCGGCAAGGGCACGGGCCTCGGGCTCTCGGTTGTGCACGGGATCGTCGAGCACCACGGCGGCCGCGTGGAGGTCGAGTCGGCCCCCGGCGCCGGCAGCCTGTTCCGGGTAGTGCTGCCGGCGGCGGCGGCCCCACTGCCGGGCATCGTCCGTCCGCCGGACGGCCCGAGCGGCATGCCGCTCGGCCACGGCGAGCGGGTGCTGATCGTGGAGGACGAGGCGGGCGCGCGCGAGGGGATGACGGACGTCCTCGAGATGCTCGGCTACCGGGTGACGGCGGCGCGCAGCGGGGAGGACGCGCGCGCCCTGCCCGTCGAGCCGGCCCCCGAGCTGCTCCTGACCGACCTGGTGCTGCCCGGCATCACGGGGGCGGAGCTCGCCGCGAGCCTGCAGCGCCGCTGGCCGGACATGAGGGTGATCCTCATGTCCGGCTACACCGCCGACGAGCAGGTGCGCCACGACGTGGAGATCGGACAGGTGCGCTTCCTGCAGAAGCCGTTCGGCATGAGCGAGCTGGCCGGCGAGCTGCGCAGCGCGCTGGGCGCCGGCGGCTAGAGGTTGCGGTCCGCCTCGGTCTCGCCGCAGGCCTCCTGCTCCGTGCAGATCCGGTAGATGCCGCCCTTGTAGGCCTTCACCGTGAACGGCCCGGCCGGGTGGTGATCGCACGGCGCTTCCGGGGCGCTGCTGCAGAAGCTCGTCTTGCCCGTCCCGATCTCGATGAACGTCCAGGTCGGCCCGGGCTTGCCCGTGTCCTTGGCGGTTCCGGAGCGCCAGACCTCGCAAGCCTCGCGGTCGGCGGCGCCCTCGGGGCGCAGCGGGCAGATCGTGCGGCCGTCGGTGAACCCGATCGAGAGGCAGTACTCGCCGTTGGGTCCCGTGAGCGGCGTCGCGTCGACCGTCCAGAAGTCCTTGTCCTTGTAGAGGACCTTCACACCGAACCGGCTGATCGGAGGCGGGTAGGGCTTCCCGCAGCCGCTGCCGGCGGGCGGCACGTTCGGGTCGGGGGTCGGCGTCGGCACGGGCGTCGGTACGGGCGTCGGGATCGGCGTCGGCGGTGCGGTCGGCGTGCCCGACCCGCCGCAGGCGGAGAAGACGCCGATCGACAAGAGGGCAAACGAGGCAAGCCGGATCGGCAGGCCCAGAGTCAGGCGGGCTTCTGGCTTCATGCCCCTATTGTAGGTTCCGCCGGCCGCTGCGGCACAGCCGCCGGCCGGCGCCCGCGCGCTCAGCGCTCAGCGCTTCACGACGAAACGAACGACGATCGGGAGCCAGACGCGGACGGCCACGCCGTCCTTGGTGCCCGGACGGTACTGGCGGGTGCGCACGGCCTGGAGCGCGGCTTCCTCGAAGCCCATCTTTGCCGGCCTGGCCCCGGTGATACGCACCTCGGCGACGCGGCCCGTCTCGTCTACGAGGGCCGTGAGCTCGACCGAGCCCTCGATGCCCCGGTCGCGCGCGAGCGGCGGGTAGCGCGGCTTCGTCTCGCTCACGACGACCGGCGGTACCAGACGCGGGTCGCCCGTGTCGACGAGCGTCCCCACGGCGAGGGGGGCGACGGTTGGTGCGGGCGCGGCGGCCGTCGGCTCGGGCGTCGCCGGCGCGGCGGCGACGGTCGGCTCGGGCGTGGGGGTCGGCGCGGCCGCAGTCGGCGTGGCAGCGGGAGGCGAGGGCGAGGCCTCGGCGATCCGCTTCTCTTCCGCGCGCCGCTGCTCGGCGATCCGACGCAGCTCGTCCTGCTGCTTCTTTTCCGCCTCCGCGCGCGCCTGCTTCCGGGCCTCCTCCTGGGCCCGCGCGAGCGCCGCCGGGTCGACGGCGCGACCCTTGGCCGCCGCGGCGGCCACGAGCTTCTGCCGCGCGGCGGCCACGGCGCTCGCCTCGGCCTCGTTCTTCGCCCGCTCGAGCTGCGCGATGCGGTCCTCCAGCTCCTTC
>JBGASI010000351.1:0-5439 GCA_044229815.1 Vicinamibacteria bacterium
CCGAACTCCGCCGCGAGGGCCGCCGGCGCCAGCGAGCCCGGCCCCGCGATCACCAGCTCCGCCCCCAGCGTCCGCAGCAGCCGCAGGTTCGATCGACCGACCCGGCCGTGCCGCAGATCGCCGCAGATCGCCACCCGCAGCCCGTCCAGCGCCCCCGGCACCGGCTCGCGCCCGAACGCCTCGAGGATCGTCAGCGCGTCGAGCAGCGCCTGGGTCGGGTGCTCGTGCGCGCCGTCGCCCGCGTTGACCACCGCGAAGCGGCAGTGGCGCGCCAGGAAGTGGGGCGCGCCGGAGCTGGCGTGGCGGATGATCACCATGTCGGGGTTCATCGCCTCGAGGTTCTTGGCGGTGTCGAGCAGGGTCTCGCCCTTCGTCACGCTGGACGCCGCGGTCGCGATCGACAGGCTGTCGGCCGAGAGCACTCGCTCGGCGACCTCGAACGACGAGCGCGTGCGGGTGGAGGCCTCGTAGAAGAGGTTGACCACCGTCTTGCCGCGCAGGGCCGGCACCTTCTTGATCGGCCGCTCGAGGATCTCCTTGAGCCCGTCGGCGGTGTCGAGGATGGTCTGGATCTCGGACGGCTCCAGCGGCTCGATGCCGAGCAGGTGCCGGTGGGGGAAGCTCATCGCTGCCTCCGCCGGCCCGGCTTCGCCGCGGGCTTCACCGCGGGCCGCGCCACCGGCCGCCGCGCCGTCCGTCGCGCCGTGGCGGGCCTCGGTTTGGCCGCCTTCGGCTTCGCGCCGCGCTGCGCCAGCACCACCTCGTCGCGACCGTCCTCTTCCTGCACCAGCACCTGCACCGCCTCCTCGCGCGAGGTCGAGAGCGCGCGGCCGACGTAGTCCGCGCGGATCGGCAGCTCGCGGTGGCCGCGGTCGACGAGGACCGCCAGCTCGATGCGGGCGGGCCGGCCGAAGTCGATCAGCTGGTCGAGCGCGGCGCGCACCGTGCGGCCGGTGAACAGGACGTCGTCCACGATCACGACGGTGCGGCCGTCGATCGAGAACACGATGTCGGTGCCCTTCGTGATCGGCTGCGAGGCGAGGCTCGTGAAGTCGTCTCGGTACAGGGAGATGTCGAGCGCGCCGACCGCGGGCTCGCTGCCCGCCGCCTCGCCGACCAGGCGCGCCAGGCGCCGCGCGAGCGGCACCCCGCGGCTGCGCACGCCGACGAGCGCCAGCTTCTTGACGTCGGGGTTGCGCTCGAGGATCTCGTGCGCGATTCGGGAGAGCGTGCGGGCCATGCGGCCCGCGTCCATCAGCGTGATGCTCGACAAGGCGCGGCGATGCTACCGCGATGCGGGGCCGCGGGACAAGCGGAGCGGCCGCCGCTACGGCCGGTCCTCGGGCAGCGGGGGCAGGCCCTCGACGCCGCCGCCCGGCGCCGCCGGGGCGACGGCCACGCTCTCGTAGCTCGGGATGAAGGTGACGGGGTTGTCGCTCGCGTACCGCGCGTCGACCAGCTCGCTCAGCACGCGGCCCTCCATGTCGCGGGGCACCGGCAGCCCCATCAGGTACAGCAGCGTCGGCGCGAGGTCGAGCACCGTGGCGCCGGCCGCGGTGGCGCCGGGCGCGATCCCCTCTCCCGCGAGCAGCAGCACCCCCGGCGGGGCGCCCTCGTGCGAGGCGGCGGCGACGTCGGTGCCGCTGAGCACGCCGAGCAGACGGCGCCACAGCGGCGTCGGCTCGAGGCCGTGGCCGGAGACGACCACGAGCAGGTCGCCCGGCCGCTGGCCCTTCTCGAGCGCCTGGACCCAGCGGCCGACGAGCGCGGCGTAGGCCCCGAGCGCGCGCCCGTAGCGGCGCGCGTGCTCGGGATCGACGTCGCCGAAGGCCTCGGGATGGGCGTAGCGGTAGAAGGCGTGGCCGGCGGCGTCGAAGCCGTGGAGGCTCACGACCAGGAAGGAGGGGTCGTAGGCCGGGCCCAGTACCTCGGCGACGCGCTCGTAGGTCAGGTCGGGGGCCAGCGCCTCCTCGGCCAGCCGCCGCAGCAGGGGATCGCCGAGCGGCGCGGCCCCGGGCGACGGCGGGTCCGCCAGCTCGCCGAGCAGCAGCGGGTCGATCTCCGACGGCTCGACGACGCGGGCCAGCGCTTCCTTGACGAGGTCGTGCGGGAACAGCGCGCTCGCGGCGCGAGCGGGATCGCGCCTGAACAGGTGGAAGTACGGCGAGACGACGAACCCGCGGATCGTCTCCGGCGGGTGCGTGCCCCACACCCGCACCAGGCCCGAGGGGATCCCGAAAGCGTCGAGCACGTTCCACAGCGCGCGCGTCCGGCGCGCGGTCGAGGGCACCGGGTAGCGGGACACCAGCCGGGCGCGCTCGAGCAGGCCCACGCTCGCGCCCTTCGGCAGCAGCGCCCAGTCGCTGGAGGAGGCGAGCAGGCGGTACGAGAAGGCGCTGCGGATGCCGTGGTCGCGGGGCAGCCGCCCGGTCATCAGCGTGGTCCAAACCGGCGGCCCCTCGGTCGGCCGCACCGTGGCGAGCGGGGCCATCGCCCCGCGCCGGGCGAGGCGCGCGAGCCAGGGCACGCGCGCCGAGCCCGGCTCGCCCTCGAGGTCCGACGGCGAGAGGCCGTCGATGCCGACCACGATCACGCGCCGCGCCGGCCGGCTGGCGTCGAGACGGATCGCCGCCGCCTGGGTGGGCGGCTCGGGCGCGGGGCGCAGCGCGAGCGGCACGGCGACCGCCGCGGCGGGGGCCAGGATCGCGACCACCGCCGCGAACGGGCGCGGCTCGCGGGGGAACAGCGCGACGTCGAGGCCCACCGCGACCAGCGCGAGCGCGGCGCCGGTCACCACGCAGGCCGAGGCGGCCAGCGCCCCGACCGAGCCGAGCGGGATCGCGTGGCGGTAGCCGAGCAGGTTGTGCCAGTAGAGCGCAGCCACCACCGAGAGGGTGACGAAGCTCAGCGAGGCGAAGAACGGGCGGCCCTCGACGACCGGGCGCGAGGGGCGCGGCCACCAGCGCAGCAGGGTCGCCGCGGACGCGAGCAGGGCGAGGGCCAGCGTGCCGCCGAGCGCCCAGGGCAGGAACAGGCTCAGCAGCAGCGCCGGCGCCTCGCGGCGCAACCCGAGCCCGGGGTTGAGGTGCAGGGCGAGCGTGCACAGCGCCACCGCCCCGATCGAGGCGGCGATCCCCGCGCTGACGAGCGTGCGCCGCGCCACGACGTGAAGCGTATCCGATAGACGTGCCGCGGTCGACGCGGAGCGGGAGCCGCGGGTATCATCGCGCGATGCCCGCGAACCGCGTCGTGCCCCTCGTGGGCCGCGAGGCCCTCGGCGGGCCCTTTTTCCTGCTCAGCTTCCGCCACCCGGAGGCCGCCGCCGAGGCCCGACCGGGCCAGTTCGTGATGATCAAGGCCGGCAGCTCGGCCGAGCCGCCGCTGCGGCGGCCCTTCTCGATCCTCACGGTCGAGCCCGCGGCGGACACGGTGACGCTGTTCGTCAAGGCGATCGGCCCGGGCTCGCGCTCGCTGTGCGCGCTCGGCCCGGGGGACGTGGCGCAGTGCCTCGGCCCTCTCGGCCGGCCCTTCACGCCGCCGGCGCCGGGCGTCGAGGCGCTGCTCGTGGCGGGCGGCTACGGCGTCGCCCCGTTCCGCTTCCTCGCCGAGCGCCTGCGTCGCGACGACCCGGGCGCGCTCTCCCGCGCACGGCTGTTCTACGGCGGGCGCGGGGCGGCGGACCTGCCGCTGCTCGCGCGGCTCCAGGACATCGGCATCGCGGTCGTCACGGCCACCGAGGACGGCAGCCTCGGCGCTGCCGGCCGGGTGACCGTTCCGCTCGAGGCGCACCTCGACGCGAGCGGCGCGCCGGCGCGCCTCTACGCCTGCGGACCCGAGGCCATGATGCACGCGGTCGCGCGGCTCGCGGCCCGGCGCGGGCTGCCGGCGGAGGTGAGCCTCGACCCCTGGATGGGCTGCGGCGTCGGCACCTGCCTCGGCTGCGTCGTGCGCGTGCAGGGCGCCGAGGAGGCGAGACCGCGCTACCGCTGCGCCTGCACCGAGGGACCGGTGTTCGACGCGGCGCGCGTGGTCTGGCCGGGCGACGAGCGCTCGCACGCGCGGGAGACGACGCCGGGCGACGCGGCCAGCGGGGGACGCGAATGAAGCTCGGGGTCGAGATCGCCGGCATCCGCTTCAAGAACCCGCTGATCGCCGCCTCCGGCACGTTCGGCTACGGCGTCGAGTACGAGGGACTGCTCGACCTCTCGCGCCTGGGCGGCATCGTCTCGAAGGGCCTCTACCTCGAGCCGCGCGACGGCGCGCCCACCCCGCGCATCGTCGAGACGCCCTCGGGCCTGCTCAACGCGATCGGCCTGCAGGGTGTCGGGATCCACGTGTTCGTGCGCGACGTGCTGCCGCGCCTCGCCCGCCACGACACGGCGCTGCTGGTGAACGTCTGCGGCGAGAGCGTCGAGGAGTACGCCGAGGTCGCGCGCGTCTGCGACGGCGTGCCGGGTATCGCCGGTCTCGAGGTCAACATCTCCTGCCCGAACGTCAAGAAGGGCGGCATGGCCTTCGGCGCCGACCCGCGGCTGACGCACGAGGTCGTCGCGGCGGTGCGCCGGGCGACGCGGCTGCCGGTCGTCCCGAAGCTCTCGCCCAACGTCGGCGACATCACGCTCTTCGCGCGCGCCGCCGAAGAGGCGGGCGCGGACGCGCTCTCCTGTGTCAACACCCTGCTCGGGCTGGCGGTCGACGTCGAGGCCCGGCGGCCGCGGCTCGGCTTCGGCACCGGCGGACTCTCGGGACCGGCGATCCGGCCGGTGGCCGTGCGCATGGCCTGGCAGGCCGCGCGGGCGGTGCGCATCCCCGTGATCGGCGTGGGGGGCATCTCCTGCGCGAACGATGCGCTCGAGTTCCTGATCGCGGGCTGCCGCGCCGTGCAGATCGGCACCGCCAGCTTCGTCGACCCCGGGATCTGGGAGCGCCTGCCGGCCGAGCTGGGCGCCTACCTCGAGCGCCACGGGCTCGAGGACGTGAACTCGGTCGTCGGCACGCTCGAGTACCCCGGCCTGCCGCGGCCCTGCGAGGAGAAACGCTGATGCATCCCCGCGAGCGACTGATCGTGGCGCTGGACGTGCCGGAGGCGGCGGCGGCCCGCGCGCTCGTCGACAGGCTCGCCGGCCACGTCGGCATGTTCAAGGTCGGCAGCCAGCTCTTCACCGCGGCCGGCCCCGACCTCGTGCGCGAGATCGTGGCCCGCGGCGAGCGCGTCTTCCTGGACCTGAAGTTCCACGACATACCCAACACCGTCGCGGGCGCGATCGGCAGCGCCTCGCGGCTCGGGGCGTCGCTGGTGGACGTGCACGGCCTGGGCGGACGCGCGATGCTCGCGGCTGCGGCCGGCGCGCTGTCCGCCCCCGGCGCGCGGCTCCTCGCGATCACGATCCTGACCAGCCACGACCAGCAGGCGCTGCGCGAGATCGGCGTCGAGGGCCC
>JBGASI010000352.1:0-5413 GCA_044229815.1 Vicinamibacteria bacterium
AGCACGCCGCAAGCACGAGTTGCAGGTGGCGCTCATCTGCATAGCCGACTGGGCAGGAGCTGCACGCCAGGTGCTATCCCAGGCGGACCAGAGCCTGAAGATCCCGATCCCGCAGGGACTCGTGGTTCCGCACGGCGGTCGCCAAGGGTGTCCACCGAACCAACGGCTCCAGGGAGAGGTGCTGTGTGATCCCGTTCAGTTCTCCAGCGAGGTGCTCGTCTCGCTCCCCGAAGTCAGCGCGGTCCTTGACCGCATCGAACGCCTCGCCGAGTCTCTGCGCAGCGGGATCGATCCGATCCCTCCGCAGATGTTGGCAGCCTTCGCACCGCCGAGGCCTCCGGGTCGCCCTCAGTAGCAGGGCCCAGGCCCTGACGCCGTGACTCGCCGGCTCGATATCGGCACACTCGACGTCGTCCTCACCTCGGCGTGCAACCTGCGTTGCGCCTACTGCTACCAGGGACGCCACGGGGCGCGGCGGATGTCGTGGGACACGCTCCGGGCGGCGGCCGATCGTTTGCTGGCCTCGCGCCGCCTGGAGCGCACGCTCGCCTTCTATGGCGGGGAGCCGCTGCTCGCGCGGCCGCTCCTCGAGAAGGCGGTCGCGTACGTGGAGAGCCAGCCGGCCGGCCGAGGCGTTCGTTTCGCCGTGGCCACGAACGGGACGCTCCTGGATGCCGCCGCCTCCCGATTCCTGGCCGCCCACCACGTCCGGACGGCGCTCAGCTTCGACGGGGTCGCGCAGGCCCAGGAGCGGCGTGGTGCGGGTACGTTCGCCCTCCTCGACGCGAGGCTCGACGCGTTGCGCCGCGACGAGCCGGTCTTCTTCAAGGACCGCCTCGAGATCGCGCTTACGCTGACCGCGCTCAACCTGCCCTTCCTCTCTTCCTCCGTCGACTACCTGCTGTCGAAGGACGTGCGGACGATCAAGATCTCACCCCTGTTCACCACTGACCCCGACTGGACCGAGCGTGACGAGGAACGGCTCGACCGCCAGCTCGAGGCGGTGCGGCGGGCGAGCCTCGCTCACTACGCCAGACGCTGGAGCGTCCCGGTCCAGATCTTCCGGCGAGTGGCGGGCGAGGCCGGCCCCGAGGCGCGACCGAGCCCCTGGCTATGCGGCGTCTCGCGCGGCGACTCGCTGGCCGTCGACGTGGACGGACGGGTGTCCGGCTGCGTGCTCTTCGCGACGTCCTACCAGGATCTGCCGCCACGGCTCGCTGCGAGCCTGGCCCGGATGCGCCTTGGCGACGTCCGCGATCCGGAGCTGCCCTCGCGCCTGCCGCGCTATCGCGCTGCCGTCCGTGCGGCGGCGATCTTCGACTCTCGCGCGCTCAAGCACTCCGGATCGCGCCGCTGCCGCGACTGCGCGATCGCGTCGTCCTGCGTCGTCTGTCCCGTCTCGATCGCCCACCAGCCGGGGCCACCGGATCCGCACCGCATCCCCGAGGCGCCCTGCGCGTTCAACCGGCTCGTGGCGAAGCACCGCGCGCTGTTCCCCGCACAGCTGTCGCTCGTCGAACGGCTTGCCGGTCGCCTGCCGGTCGCGCTACAGCCGTCCGCTCAGTCGACGTCGGCCGCCGTCGTGACGTCCTGACCGGCCCGCACGAACGTGATCTCGTCGGCCCCGATCACCACCACGTCGCCCGGCATGATCTCGGCCGGGCCCTCGAGCTTCCGCCCGCGCAGCCACGTCCCGTTGCGGCTGCCGAGGTCCTCGATCGAGACGCGGTCCCCTTCGACGCTGAGGCGGGCGTGGCGCCTGGAGACACGCACCGAGTCGCAGCGCAGCGCGCACTCCTCGCCGCGGCCGATCAGGTGCGCCCCCTCGCGCAGTGGGATCTCCCGGCCCAGCCGCAGCGCCGTCCAGAGCGGGCGCTCGAGCGCGGGCGAGGCGTCGTCGAAGGACGCCGCGCAGAACGCGTAGCCGAAACCGCGCACGGTGCGGATGAAGCGCGCCTGCTCGTGGTCGTCGCGCAGGGCCGTGCGCAGGTCCGCGATCAGGCCGGCCAGCGACGACTCGCTCACGTAGGTGTCGCCCCACAGCGCGTCGTGGATGGCAGCCTTGGAGACCGCGCCCGGCCGGCGGGCGACCAGCAGGGACAGCAGCTCGTAGGCCTTGGGCTCGAGGTGCACGACCCCCCGGCCCTCGAGCAGCTGCCGGCGATCGGCGTCGAGCGTGAAACCCCCGAAGCGCACGGCCATGCCGCCTCCGCCTCACTCGGCCGTCGCGTAGTAACCCTGCCGCGCGCGCACGCGGTGGCGCACGCCGCGCAGCCGCACCTCGATCCGGCGGAAGCTGCCGTCGGAGCGGGCGTCGCGGGGCGCGTAGCCGAGCCGGTACTGGGCGCGCAGCTCCGCGGCGATCGCCGCGAGGCCGCCCTTGCCCTGCGGGCGGATCAGTCGGCCGCCCGTGGTCTCGACGAGCTCGGCCAGGCGGCTCTCGCCCCGGAAGTCGCGGCCAAGAGCCCAGTAAAACAGGGGATCGGCCGCGATCACCGCGTAGAGGATCACCTCGGCGCGCTCGGCGGCCTCCCGCGCGTCGCGCCGGGACGCGAGGCTGCCCTGGTCCTCGCCGTCGGTGAGCAGGACGAGCACCTTGCGTCCTCGCCGACCGCTCATCAGCTGCTGCGAGGCGTAGCGGATCGCGTCGAGCAGGCGCGTGCCGCGCTTCGGGCCGGCCTTGCCGGTGGGCACGGACGGCTCCGCGTCGGCGCGCACGGCGTCGATCGCCCGCGTCAGCAGCGCGCGGTCGCTCGTGAACGGCTGCAGCAGCAGCAACTCCCGGTCGAAGCGGAGCACGAACGCCTCGTCGGCCGGCGAGAGCACGCCTTGCAGGAACGCCCGGGCTTCTTCCCGCTCGGCCGGCAGGATGCCGGCCTGGCTCGCGCTCGTGTCGACGAGCAGCCCGAGGCTCAGCGGCGAGTCGGTCTCGTGGGCGAAGTACTCGACCGACTGAGGCACCCCGTCCTCGCGCAACTCGAACTGCTCGCGGCCGACGTCGGTGACGAGCCGGCCCTTGCCGTCGGTCACGATCGCGTACACCTCGACGACGCGCGTGACGGAGGTGACGTCGAGCGTCGTGACCTGGGGCGCGGGCCGCGGTCGCACATCGGCCCTCACCGCCAGCGCGGTGCTGCACGCCCACGCCCCGGCCAGGAGGCCGGCGGTGCGGCGCCGGAGAGCCATCCCACCGTCACTCTGCGCCCGCCTGCGGACGGGGTCAACAGGATTTCCGGACCCGACCGCCCCGTGCGTGGTGAGCCAAAAGTGAGGCTGTACCTATGGTTTGTGCCGCCCGCGGGGGCGATCTTCCCGAGCAGATGTGCAAGGCGCCCACCGGACACCGTGGCGAGGGCGGCGCCGGCCAGGAGGGAAAGGGTCATGAAGAACCAGGTCCGTTTCGCGCTGCTGCTGACGCTCGTCGCCGCGCTCGCCGTCGCCACCGTGGGTGCCGCCCAGGACTGGGCCGTGTACTCCGGCAGGTTCACGCTGCCCTACGACGTCCAGTGGGGCACGGCGGTGCTGCCGGCGGGCGAGTACTCGCTCGCGATGGACACCATGAATGGACCGCTCAGCGTGCGGGACGCATCCGGCCGCACGCGCGCTCTCTTGTACGGCTCGCGCGAGTACCCGAAGGCCAACCAGCCCACCGCGCTCTTCGTCACGATCGCCGGCAAGAGCCGGATGGTCCGCTCGCTCAACTGCCCGGCCTGGGGCGCGAACCTGGTCTTCAAGGCCGTCACCCAGGAGGAGCGGGAGCGCCTGGCGGACCTGCACACGGAGACCATCCAGGTCCGGCTCGCGAGCCGCTGAAGACGAGCGTTCGTCTCGCAGGCGTAGAGGGGGGCCGGCGACGGCCCCCCTTAGCTGTCCCGTCCCGCCCGTCAGCCCTTCACCGTGATCATCGGCAGCAGCCGCGCGACCCGCCGGGCGAGGCCGGCCCGCTCGGTCACCTCCACCACCTCGTCCACGTCCTTGTAGGCGAGCGGCGCCTCCTCGGCCACGCCGCGCAGCGAGGGGCTGCGGATCAGGATCCCGCGCTCTTCGAGCTCCTTCACGAGCGCCCGGCCGTTCCAGCGCTTGAGCGCCTGCGTGCGGCTCATGGCGCGCCCCGCCCCGTGACAGGCCGAGCCGAAGCTCGTCCGCATGCCGGCCGCCGTGCCGGCGAGCACCCAGCTCGAGGTGCCCATCGAGCCCCCGATCAGCACCGGCTGGCCCACCGCCCGCAGCCGGTCGGGCAGCCCGGGGTGCCCCGGCCCCCAGGCGCGGGTCGCGCCCTTGCGGTGCACGTACAACTCGCGCCGCTTCCCGTCCACCTCGTGCGTCTCGACCTTGCAGGTGTTGTGCGAGACGTCGTAGAGCAGCGTGAGGTCCGCCTGTGGCAGCACCGCGCCGAAGGCCTCGCGGGCGAGGTGGGTCAGCACCTGGCGGTTCGCGAGCGCCACGTTGATCGCGGCGCGCATCGCGCCGAGGTAGGCCTCGCCCTCCGGCGAGCGCAGCGGGGCGCAGGCGAGCTCGCGGTCGGGCAGAAAGGCGCCGTGGCGGCGGCCCAGCGCCAGCATGTCGCGCAGAGCCTCGGTCCCGATCTGGTGGCCGAGGCCGCGCGAGCCGCAGTGGATCGAGACGACGACGTCCCCTGCGCCAAGGCCGAATGCCTCGGCCGCCGCGGCGTCGAGCACCTCCGCCACCTCCTGCACCTCGAGGTAGTGGTTGCCGGAGCCGAGCGTGCCGATCTCGTCGCGCATCCGGGCCTTCGCGCGAGCGGAGACCGCCTCGGCCCGCGCGCCCTTCATCCGGCCGTCCTCCTCGACCCGCTCGAGGTCGCCGCGCTCGCCGAAGCCGCGCTCGACGGCCCAGCGCGCGCCGCCCGTCAGCATGCGCTCCATCTCCTCGGTCCCGAGCCGGATGCCGCCGGTCGAGCCGACCCCGGAGGGGATCGCGCGGGCCAGGCCATCGGCCAGCTCCTTCTGCCGTTCCACCACCTCCGCCCGGCTGAGGCGCGTGCGCAGGCAGCGCACGCCGCAGGAGATGTCGAAACCCACGCCGCCGGCCGAGACGACGCCCTCCTCGGGATCGAAGGCGGCGACGCCGCCGACCGTGAAGCCGTAGCCCCAGTGGGCGTCGGGCATCGCGAGCGAGGCGCCCACGATGCCCGGCAGCATCGCCACGTTGCAGACCTGCTCGGCCACCTTTGCGTCCATCGCGCGCACGAGCGGCTCGCTGGCGAAGAGTCGGCCCGGCACGCGCATCCGGCCGCGCGGCTCGATCTCCCACTCGAACTCGCAACGGCGCTTCAGCAGCGACAGGTCCATCGGCGCCCCATCCCCCACCGCCACTATAGGCCGTCGCCGCGCGACGGCGGTACGATGCGGGCCATGGAGACACCGCTGCGCCGCTCGCTGCTCTACGTGCC
>JBGASI010000353.1:0-10077 GCA_044229815.1 Vicinamibacteria bacterium
TCTCTCCGCAGGCGTCCGCGACCCTCGCGGCGGCGGTGGCCAGCGCCGGGTCCGGCTCCGGCGAGAGAGCGCCGGCAGCGACCGCCTCGCGCAGCGCCTGGCCTCCCGTCTCCCCTGCGCTCGTCATGGCGGCGCGCTCAGCTCGGTGGCGCGGGAGCGAGCACGCGCAGGGCCTTCGGCACGCACTCGATCGTGACCTCGTTTCCCTGCGCCTGGTTCCACTCGCCGTCGGTCTCGTAGGCGGGCGCAGCGGCGAAACGATAGACGATCCGGGAGGCCCGCGTGGTGTCGACCAGCGCGTGGCGCTCGTGGGTCCCGCGCAGCAGGCGCGCGAGCGCGCTGACGCGGCTCGCCAGGCCCATGTTGCCGAAGGACACGACATCGAGCAGGCCGTCGTCGATCGCGGCGCCGGGCGCGACCCGGAAGCCGCCGCCGAACACGCGCGCGTTCGCGACGATCAGCATCAGCATCTCACGCCGGGCAAGGGCCCGCCCGTCGACCTCGCCTTCGAGCGGGAAGCCGCGGTAGGAGTGCAGCTGGCGCAGCGCGCAGTACAGGTACAGCGCGTCGCCCTCGAGGTAGGCGACGTTCCACGAGTCCTCGAGCACGGCCACGTCGTAACCGAAACCCGCGATGTTGAGGAAGTACTTGCCCTCGATCTTCCCGACGTCGATCGTACGGCAGTGGCCGTCGAGAACGATCCGGCAGCAGCCGTGCACGTCGCGGGCCGGGATGGCGAGGGTCTTCGCGAGGTCGCAGCCGGTGCCCCCCGGCACGAGCCCGAGCGCCACGGGCTGGCCCGAGCGCAGGATCGCGTTGCCCACGTTGCTCCAGGTCCCGTCTCCGCCCACCGCCACGATGCGCCGAAACCCCCGGGCGATCGCCTCCTGGGCGAGTCGGGCTTCGTCGCCGGGCCCCTGGGTCAGACCGTGTTCGAGGCGGCGAGCCGCCGCCAGCCCCTGCAGCACGGGCTGGACGAACTGAGCGCCGCGGCCCTTGCCGGACCGCGGGTTGAACACGACGAAGACCGAGTCCTCCACGCGCTTGGCGGTGGACCGGCCTAACGCGGCAGGGTCAGCAGGGGATCGAACAGCTGGCAGCCCTTGCGCATCCAGAGCTCGCGGAACGGCGTCGCGTACACCTCGGAGAGCACGATGTCCTTGTTGAAGGGGTTGTCGTGCAGCACCAGGCTTCCGGCCTCGTCCTCGTGCTCGCTCTTCTCGCCCTCGAAGAGGATGTTCGCCAGGTAGGTCCCGTCGTCGTCCTTCTGGAACGACTGGTACAGATGCGACACCGGCTGCCACGAGTGGTCGGTGACGGTCATCTCGAGCGCCAGCGAGCCCTCGGCCTTGACGCGCGCCGTCAGCCGGCGCTCGCCACGCTCGAAGGCGACCTCCACGTCCTCCATCCAGTGCGGGAGGTGCCAGCGGCCGATCGCGTGCTCGCGGGCCGCGCCGGTCGTGGTCGCCACCTGCCACGGGAAGAAGGCCGACTTCGGCAAGCGGCTGTCGCGGACGAGCGGCGGCACGATGACGGCGTAGACGACCTCGCCGTACTCGCCCACTTCGCTCTCGTCGAAGTCGAAGACCGTGATCGCGAGGATGCTGGTGCCGTGGTGGGGCTCGACCGGCTCGAAGCCCTTCGGCAGGATCCGCCGGGCGTTGTCGGTCGGGAACTCGAAGAAGCCGCTGATCGCGTCCCGGTAGCCGTAGCGCGTTATGCCTGACAAATGCCCTCCTCGCGGAGGACGCCGGCGATCGTCTGCACGGCCGTCTCCAGGTCCTGCTCCGTGTGTGCGGCCGAAACCGAGATGCGCAGGCGGGACTTGTGCTTGGGCACCGCCGGGTAGGTGACCGGGTTGAGGAACAGACCGCGGTCCTGGATCTTCTCGGCCACCGCGAACACCTTGGCGTCGTTGTTCACCATGACCGGCATCACCTGCGAGTTCGACTTGCCGATGTCGACACCCTCCTCGGCGAAGCGCCGGCGCAGGTAGGCCACGTTGCTCCACAGCCGGGTCCGCAGCTGCGGCTCGCTCTCGGCGATGCGCAGCGCGGCGAGCAGGCCCGCCGTCAGCACCGGCGAGAGGTTGCACGAGAAGAAACGCGAGCGCCCGAAGGCGTTGACGTAGTCGATCAGGTCCTTCGAGCCGGCGACGAAGCCGCCCTGGCCGCCCAGGCTCTTCGAGAAGGTGCCGAGGTGGAAGTCCACCTCCTTGTCCAGACCGAAGTGCTCCGCCACGCCGCGCCCGTTCGGGCCGAACAGGAACGTCGAGTGCGCCTCGTCGATCAGGATGCGGGCGCCGTGGCGCTTGGTCACCTCGAGGATCTCGGGCAGCGTGCAGACGTCGCCGTCCATCGAGTAGACACCCTCGACCACGACCAGCTTCTTGCCCTTGACGTTGGCGATCTTCCGCTCGAGGTCGAGCGGGTTGTTGTGGCGGAAGAACACGGTCTTCGACTTGGCCAGGATCGCGCCGTCGACGATCGAGGCGTGCGAGTACTGGTCCAGGAAGATCGTGTCGCCCGCGCGCATCAGCGCGGAGATGAAGCCGACGTTGGCGCTGTAGCCGGTCGGGAAGACGATGCAGGCTTCCTTGTCCTTGAACGCCGCCAGCTCCCGCGTGAACTCCTCGTGCACGTCGAAGGTGCCGGACAGGATCGGCGAGCCCGAGGCGCCGAGGCCGTAGCGCTCCACCGCCTCGACCGCGGCCCTCTTCACCTCCGGCCGGTACGAGATGCCGAGGTAGTTGTACGAGGCGAGGTTCAGGAGGTCGTGCGTCTTGCCGGTCTGGCCGTTCTTGACCCGGACGCGCGTGGTCGGCGCGGAGCTGAGCGCCTCCTGGTAGAGGTAGTACCCGTTTGGCCGAGCCTCCCGGAACCAGTCCGCGTAGGGCTTCAGCAGGTTGAGCGGGTCGTCCCCGGCGCCGTAGTAGAAGTTGCTGTAGTCGTATTCGGCGAACGTCGACTTCGCGTCCGCCTTCTTCTGGGCCGCCTCCATCTCGCGATCTTCCTCTCTCTCGTGTTCTCTTGCTGTTGGCCGCCGCCTGCGTTCCCGGAACCCGGGCGGACGCGGCATGATAACAGGCTTACGCTCCCGGCGAGAAGTGCCGCGCCTCCCTCGGCGCGGCGAGCGCAACATCACGCGCCGGCTGGTCCCTGGCCACGTCCTCGAGCCGCTCCGGGCGCCGGGAAACCGGACGCAGCCGCTCGCCTCGCGCCCGAACGTCGCCGTCATCCGGCCGCGCGGCCCACCCCAGCTGCGTGCGAACCTCATCCTCTGAGTGAGCTATCGGGTCGTAAACCATCCTATTAGAACGGCAGATAAGCCGCATGGCTAGGCTGGGTCGCCACCGCCGCGCAACGACTGGAGGATCGCCTCCAGCGTGCGGATGATCTCCTCCCGCTCGACCTGGGGCTTCTTGAACTGAAGCGACAAGGCGAACTCGGCCCCGCGGGGCTGGAGCTTGAAGACGAAGTGCTTGGGGCGACCGCGTCCCCTCTTGGCCTCGGGCTTCGTGGCGGCGATCCGTCGCGCGTCGGCGCGCGTCGTGCCCTCGTCCTGCAGACGCTCGATCAGGGAGACCATTTTATCCGGGTCTCCCTGTCTAACTATCTGAAGAAGAAGGGACTTGGACTGAATGTCGGCCAGCCGACAGATCTGGCGAACCTCCTCGGGCATGGCCGTGAGGGAGAGCGACTCGGTGACTGTCGTGCGGCTCTTCCCCAGCTTCTCGGCCATGTCCTCGTGTGTGTAGCCGTACTTCTCGGCCAGGACACGCAGGCCGTCCGCCTCTTCAAAGGGCGTGAGGTCCTTCCGCTGGAGGTTCTCGACGAGGGCGATCTCCATCGTCTCGGCGTCCGAGGACTCGCGGACCATGCAGGGAAGCTCGGAGAGTCCCGCCTCGACCGCCGCACGGTAGCGCCGCTCGCCGGCGATGATCTGGAACCTTCCCCCCATACGGCGCACGAGCAGCGGCTCGAGGATACCCTTCTCGCGGATCGAGGAGGTCAGCTCGGCCAGGTCGCCCAGCGTCTGCCGAGGCTGGCCCGGGTTCGGCTCGATCTCCTCGATGGGGATCAGACGGCCGATGGCCTCTCCGCCAGGCCGAACGAGCTGATCCACGAAGTGGGTGTCGTGCCGCATGCGAATGGTGTCCGGAAGGCCGATGCGCCGGGGGCTAGATGCGCTCAACGATTTCCTCCGTCAGCCTGTAGTACTCGTAGGCCCCGGTCGACTGCGGGGCGAAGCTGAAGATGGCTTCACGATGCGCCGGGCTCTCCTCGAGGCGTATGCTCTTGGAGATCGTGGTCTCGAAGACGCGCCCGCCGAAGACCTCCGTCACCGCCTTCTGGACGTCCCGCGACAGCGTCGTGCGCTTGTCGTGGAGCGTGATGACCGCACCGAGCAGCTTCAGATCCGGGTTCGGCCGGGCGCGTATCCGGTCCACGGTCTCGAGCAGGTCGTCCGTGCCCTCGAGCGCGAAGTAGCTCGACTGGACCGGGATCAGCAGGTGGGTTGCCGCCACCAAGGCATTGACCGTTATGAGGCCGAGAGCCGGGGGAGTGTCGATCACGACGAACTCGAAGCGTTCCCCGACAGCGGACAACCGGTCCTTGAGGCGGAAGTGCGCGTCCAACTCCCCCACCAGCTGCCCCTCGAGTTTCGCCAGAGCGATGCGGGCGGGCGCCACCTCCAGTCGCGGCACCGGCGACGGCTGGATGATCTCTTCCAGCGTGCACTGCCCCGACAGCACGTCGTACATCGACTTCTGGACCGAGCGGACGTCGAGGAAGGTCATCGACGAGTTGGCCTGCGGATCGAGGTCGATCAGCAGCACGCTCCGACCACGCATGGCGAGGGCCGCGGCCACGTTGATCGCCGTCGTGGTCTTCCCGACGCCGCCCTTCTGGTTTGCGATCGCAATGACGATCACTGAAGCTCCCGAGGAACGCGCCGCGGACGCGGGCGCGAGGCGATGTTAGTGGTACTGCGCGGAGCGGGTCAAGCACCGAATAGGAAGGGCCTGGCGATGCTCGTCACACCATCGCTTGTGGGACCGCCCAGAGCCCTCGAAGGACTGCAAGACGCACCGCCGGCCCCTTCCGCGAGGGAGAGAGGCAGGCGCGGCCTGTCCGCAGGGCTACATCTTGTACTTGCCGAGGTCGTCGTCCGAGAGGTTCTCGAGCCACTTCTGCAGGCGGCCGACGTCGACGTTCTCCTGCGCCATCTCGAGCGTGCGTGCGTTCTGGACGACGGCCTCCTCGACGAAGATGCGCGAGCCGGCGCGTAGCGCCAGGGCGATCGCGTCCGAGGGCCGGGCGTCGATCGCATGCAACCCGCTGGCCGAGCGCACGTGCAGCACGGCGTAGAAGGTGTTCTCCTTCAGCTCGCAAACCACGATGCGCTCCATCTCGACCTGCAGGGCGATCGCGTTCGCCTCGAAGACGCCGACCCAGATCGGCAGCACGCGCTGCCCGGTGACCTCCCGCAGGACGATGATGGGCATGTTGGTGATGGGGTCCACCATCAGCCCCTTGATCGCCATCTCGATCTCCACGCCTCACCCTCCTCGCCGCCGCTTGGAATATAGGGGCGCGGGAACACCCCGTCAACGAAGGGGCTGGCTGAGCGTCCCCTGGAGGGCGTTCGGGCCCGAGCCCGTGATCGCCACACGCACGACCTGTCCCACCAGGCGGTCGGGGCCGTCGAGGTGCACGATCCGGAAGTGCGGTGTGCGCCCTGAGACCCGGCCCTCGCCGTCGATCGTCTCGACGAGGACGTCGAACTCCTCGCCCACGAGGGATGCGTTACGTCGGCGCTGCCAGCGCTGCTGCTGGTCGTTCAGCGCGTGCAGCCGGCGCTGCTTCTCCTCGTCCGGCACGTCGTCGGCGAGGCGCTGGGCCGTGGTGCCGGGCCGTGGGGAGTAGGTGAACGAGAAGAGGCCGTCGAAGCCCACCGTCTCGAGAAGCGCGAGCGTCTCCTCGAAGTCGGGAAGGCTCTCTCCCGGGTAGCCGACGATGGCGTCCGTCGACAGGGCGAGGCCGGGCACGCGGTCCCGCAGCAGCGCGACGGTGTCGAGGTACTGCTGGCGCGTGTAGCCCCGCCGCATCGAGGCGAGCATCCGGTCCGAGCCCGACTGGACCGGCAGGTGCAGGTACGGGCACAGGCGCGGCAGGTCGCGCAGCGCATCGGCCATCCGCGCGTCCACGTGCTCGGGGTGCGAGGTCGTGAACCGCAGGCGCTGCAAGCCGGCCACCGCGTCCACGCGCTCGAGGAGACCCGCGAAGTCCAGTCCCTCGCACCGGTAGGCGTTGACCGTCTGACCGAGGAGCATGACCTCCGGGAAGCCTCGCTCCACCAAGGCCTGCACCTCGTCCACGATCGCACCCGGGGGCCGATTCACCTCCGGCCCACGGGTCCGCGGGACGACGCAGAAGCTGCAGACGTGGTTGCAGCCCTCCATCGCCGTCACGTAGGCGCGGACCGGGTTCGCGTGCGCGACGAGCGCGGGCGGCACGGCGAAAGCATCGGCCCGGCGATCGAGGTCGACGGCCGGCTCCCCCGTCGTCTCGGCCTGCTCGAGCAGTTCCGGGATCCGGCTGATGTTGTGGGTCCCCACCAGGACGTCCACCGGCCGCCCGCGCTCGAGGATCGCCGCGCCTTCGAGTTGTGCCACGCAGCCACCGACGCCGATCCGCAGGTCGGGCCGGCTCGTGCGCTTGAGGTGGCGGAGGCGCGCCAGGGAGTGCTGCAGCTTGGAGGCCGCCTTCTCCCGCACGGCGCAGGTGTTGAGGAAGACGAAATCGGCCGAAGCCTCACCCTCGGCAGGCTCGTAGCCGGAAGAGCGCAGGAGCCCGGCGACGCGCTCGGAGTCGTTGACGTTCATCTGGCAGCCGAACGTCTGTACGAAGAACGTCTTTTTCCCTTGCGTGCTCAAATGGTAGGTCTCAGCTGCGAAGACTCTGCTTGAGCATCTCACGGGCGTGCTCGCGCCCGGCCGCCGTGATCGTCTCGCCACCGAGCATGCGGGCGACCTCTTCGACTCGCCCGTCCCCCGAGAGGCCTTCGACGAGCGTGATCGTACGCCCGCGCTCGACACGCTTGCGTACGCCGAGGTGCTGGTCCGCAAAGGCGGCGATCTGGGGCAGGTGGGTGACGCAGAGGACCTGGCGCCGCGCGGAGATCGTCTTCAGCTTGCGGCCGACGACCTCGGCCACCCGCCCGCCGATGCCGGCGTCCACCTCGTCGAAGACGATCGTCAGCCCGGGCGCGTCGTGACCGGTGATCGACTTCAGCGCCAGCATCAGGCGCGACAGCTCCCCGCCCGAGGCGATCCGGGCGAGCGGCCTCAGCTCCTCGCCGGTGTTCGGCGAGAGCAGGAACTCCGCGGCCTCCAGCCCCCGCTCGGTCCAGCGGGACGCATCCGTGGCCGAGTCGGCATCCGCGGGGTCGAACCCCACGTCGAAGCGCGTCTTCTCCATGGCGAGCTGGCCGAGTTCCGCCTGCATGCGCTTGCGCAACTCGACGGCCGCGGTCCGCCGCCGCTTCGAGAGCACGCGGGCCCGCTCGAGGTACGCCGCCGCGGCGCTCTCGCGCCGCGCCTCGAGGCTGCGCTCCTGTTCCTCCGGCGTGCCGAGCGCCTCGAGCTCCCGCCGGCAGCGCTCGCCGAACGCGATCACCTCGTCGGCGCTCGCGCCGTACTTCTTCTTCAGGCGCTCGATCTGCGCGAGCCGGGACTCGATCTCGTCGACCCGGCCGGGACTGACCTCGAGCGTCTCGCGGTAGTCGCGCAGGCGCAGGGCCACGTCCTCGAGCGGCGCGAGCAGCGACGCCTTGGCCTCGACGAAGGGCTGGAAGGCGGGGTCGATCGCGGCGAGCTCCTCGACCCGGCGGAACACCTGGCCGAGGTGGCCGAGCACCGCGGCCTCGTCGTCGTAGAGCAGCGCGTAGGCCTCGCCGCTGAGCGTCGCGAGCCGGCCCGCGTTCGCCTGGCGCGCCTTCTCGACGCGCAGCGCGTCCTCTTCGCCGGACGCGAGCCCGGCCTTCTCGATCTCCGAGGCCTGGAACTCGAGCATCTCCCGGCGGCGCTCCGCCTCGCGCCGGTCCGAGCGCAGCCGCGCGAGCGCCGCGTCCGCGGCACGCAGGTCCCGGAAGAACTCGGCGATCGGCCGTCCGCCTCCGTCGCCGGCAAAGTGGTCGAGGAGGTCGAGGTGTGCCTGCGGGTCCAGCAGCCCCTGCGGGTCGTGCTGGCCGTGGATCACGGCCAGGCGCGGGCCGAGGTCCCTCAGCAGGCTCAGCGGCACGAGCGCCCCGTTCACGGTGGCCCGGCCCTTGCCGCCAGCCTGTACCTCCCGCCGCACGACGACCTCGTCGCCATCGGCCGGCAGGCCCCGCTCCTCCAGCAGGCTCGCCACGCCCTCGATCTCGAACACCGCCTCCACCGACGCCCGGTCCTCGCCGCTGCGGATGAGCTCCGGCGAGGCGCGTTCGCCGAGCAGCAGGCCCAGGGCGTCGATGACGATCGACTTCCCGGCTCCCGTCTCGCCGGTGAGCAGCACCAGTCCGGGCCCCAGCTCGAGATCGAGCGAGGCAATCAGCGCGATGTTATTGATTCTAAGGACCTTAATCATCGGACTTGGCGCGGATTGCAGAATATCACAGCGGCTTTGCCGCTGTAAATGCATGATGGGGCGTCACAAGGGCACAACAGGACCGTTCACGGACACCGTCCCGCCGGAAATTGACAGCCCCTACAGCTTGTGGCATCCTCAATCGTTAGCGCAACTTAGAGAGGTGGCCTTGCTGCTCCCGGCCCTGCTGGCCCTGGCTCAGACACCGTCGGCATCCTTCTCGGGCGGCGTGGCCGGGCTGGTCGCCCACAGCGGCCTCGTGGCCCGCACCGTCCTCCTGGTCCTGCTCGTCTTCTCCCTCATCTCCTGGGCGATCATCCTATACAAGGGTATCGTCCTGCACCGGGCGCACGCCGAGTCGACCACGTTCCTCGAGATCTTCCGCAAGAGCAGCAAGTTCTCCGAGGTGAACGCGGTGTGCTCGCAGCTGCGCGCGAGCCCGCTCGTGGGTGTCTTCCAGGCGGGCTACCTCGAAGTGAACCAGCAGGTGCGCGGCGCCAAGGATCAGGCGGCCGCCGGCAGCGCCGCGAAGCCGACCGTCCGCAGCCTCGAGTCGCTCTCGCGCTCGCTCGCGCGGGCCGCGACCGTGGAGGTCACGCGCATCGAGCGGCGGCTGAGCTTCCTCGCCACCACCGCTAGCGTGGCGCCGTTCATCGGCCTCTTCGGCACCGTCTGGGGCATCATGGACGCCTTCGGCGAGATCGGCCGCATGGGCTCCGCGAACCTCGCCGTGGTCGCTCCCGGGATCTCCGAGGCCCTGATCACGACGGCGATGGGCCTGCTGGCGGCCATCCCCGCCGCCGTGTTCTTCAACTTCTTCTCGAGCCGTGTGAAGGTGCTCGGTTCGATGCTCGACGACTTCGCGCTCGAGTTCCTGAACATCGTCGAGCGGAACTTCACGTAGGGAGCGCGCGATGCAGGCGGGCGGCAGCAGCGAGTCGAGCGCGGGCTCGGTCTACCGCGGCCTGCGGTCGCGGCGCACCACGTCCATGCTCGGCGAGATCAACGTCACGCCGCTCGTCGACGTGGTGCTCGTGCTCCTGCTCGTCTTCATGGTGACCGCCCCGCTGATGAGCCGCGGCATCGACGTCTCGCTGCCGGTCGCGAACCAGCCCCAGATCCCGAGCGAGGACCGAATCACCGTGTCCGTGCGCGCGGACGGCAGGGTGTTCGTGGCGGACCAGCCCGTGAACATCGTGCTGCTCGAGGACCGGCTGCGCGGGATGACCTCCGGCAACCCGGGCTCGGTCGTGTACCTGCGGGCCGACGAGGGCCTGCGCTACGGCGACGTGATCCGGGTCGTGGACGTGATCAAGCGCGCGGGAATCGACCGGGTGGGCTTCGTGTATGCCCTTCCGGAGGACAAGCAGCGGTGAACGAGGCCATCGACCGCCTGATCGAGGAGCGCGCGCGGCTCGACGCCGGCCTGCCCGGCACCGTCCTC
>JBGASI010000354.1:0-5395 GCA_044229815.1 Vicinamibacteria bacterium
GGGTGGAGGACTGGCTCATGGACTGGACGAAGCGGCGCTGACTCAGTGCCAGTCGCCGCGGCGTCGGCGGATGCGGCCCACGCTCATCGCGCGGGCGGCCGGCGAGTCCTTCATCGGCAGCGTCGTGCGCCGCACGCCGTCGAAGGCCTCGAGCGCGCCGGCCACCGCGGCGGCGGTCGGCACGAGGCCGATCTCGCCGACGCCCTTCGCGCCGAACGGGCCCTCGGGCTCCGGCTCCTCGACCAGGATCACCTCGGTCTGCGGCATGTCCCTCGCGCGCAGCACGCCGAGCTCCCGCAGGGCGTGGCTGACCGGCATGCCGTCCTCGCAGGGCAGCTCCTCGGTGAGGGCGTAGCCGAGGCCCATGTGGATCGCCCCCTCGATCTGGCCGCGACACAGCAGCGGGTTGACCACCCGGCCCACGTCGTGCGCGGCGACCACGCGGGCGACGCGCCCGCCCGCGTCGAGGATCACGACCTGGCTGGCGAAGCCGTAGGAGGTGTGGGTCTTGATCTGCGCCACGTCGGCGCCGAGGGCGGTCGTGTCGTCCACCACCTCGTCCGCCGCGTAGACGCGCCCGGCGAGGTCGGCCAGGCCGAGGCCCGAGTCGAGGTCCGCGCGCAGCTTGCGGGCGGCAGAGCTGACGGCCCGCCCGCCGAAGAGGGTGGCCCGCGATCCGGTCGTCTGGCCGCAGCCGAGCGCGAAGGTCGAGTCGACCTTGGGGCGGAAGACGGAGGCGGGCAGGCCGCTCACCTCGACCGCGAACTGGACGAGGACGGTCAACAGCCCCTGGCCCATCTCGGTGTAGCCGTTGTACAGGGAGACGGTCCCGTCCTCCTCCACGACCAGACGGCACTTGCCCCACTCGACGACGCCGTTGCCGATCCCGCTGTTCTTGAGCCCGCAGGCGATGCCGACCGCACTGCCCGCGCTGCGCGCCCCGTAGTAGGCATCCTTCACGGCGTCGAGCGTCCGCCGCAGGCCGACCGACTTCTCGAGCACCTGGCCCGTCGTGACCGCGTCGCCGACGCCCACCGCGTTGCGGCTGCGGATCTCCCAGCCGTCGAGGCCCGTCTTCCTGGCGAGCAGGTCCAGGCAGCCCTCCATCGCGAACGCCGCCTGCGGCACGCCGAAGCCGCGCATGGCCCCGCACGGCGGGTTGTTGGTGTAGGCGGCGAGGGCCTCGACGTCCACGGCGGGCACCCGGTAGGGACCGCAGGCGTGGCCGGCCGCGCGCTCGAGCACCTTGCCGCCGACCGAGGCGTAGGCGCCCGAGTCGCCGACGAGGCGGGCCACGACCGCGGTGAGCCGGCCGTCGGCGTCGCAGCCGACCGTGTAGTCGAGGCGGATCGGGTGGCGCTTGGGGTGCAGCCGCACGGACTCCGCGCGGTTGAGCACCAGCTTCACCGGCCGGCCCGTCACGGCGGCCAGCAGGGCGGTCTGCGCCTGGACCGACATGTCCTCCTTGCCGCCGAAGGCGCCGCCGCTCGGCGCGAGCTCCACGTGCACCCGCTCCTCCGGCACGCCGAGGAAGCCCGCGACCTGCCGGCGATCGTCGAAGACGCCCTGGCCCTGGGTGAAGAGGGCCAGGCGTCCGTCCGGCAGCGGCTCCGCGAGCGCGGCCTCCGGCTCGAGGAAGAGGTGCTCGATGCGCTGCGTGCGCCAGGTCCCGCTCACCACGTGCGCGCTCGCGGCGAGGGCCGCGACCGCGTCCCCCCGCCGGATGACCGAGCGCGAGAGCAGGTTCGCGTGCCTCGGGTTCACCTGCGCCGCGCCGGGGACGAGCGACGCCTCGGCGTCGAGCAGCGGCGGGAGCGGCTCGTACTCCACGCGGACGAGCGCCGCCGCCGCGCGGGCCGTGCGGGCGTCGTCGGCCGCGACCGCCGCGAGGACGTCGCCGACGCAGCGCACCTCCTCGCCCTGCGCCACGAAGCCCGGCCAGTCGGCGTGCAGCAGCCCGTACCAGCGCTCGCCGGGCACGTCGGCCGCCGTCACCACCGCCCGCACGCCGACGAGCGCCTTCGCCCCGGCCGTGTCGACGCGCACGACACGCGCGCGCGCGTGGGGCGAGAACACGAGCGCGCCGTGCAGCAGTCCCGGGCGCGTCATGTCGGCCAGGAAGGGCCGCGCGCCCGTGACCTGGCCGGCAGCACCGTAGCGGGCGAGCGGCTGGCCCACCCGCCCGTCGCTCGAGGGCGACGGCAGCTCGCCGCCGCGCCAGGCGGCGGCCATCAGCAGGACGGCCTCGACGATCTGCGCGTAGCCCGTGCAGCGACAGAGGTGGCCGTCGAGCGCGCGGGCGATCTCGTCGCGGCTCGGGTCCGGGCGCTGGTCGAGCAGGTGCTTCGCGCGCAGCGCGATCCCGGGGGTGCAGAAGCCGCACTGGACGGCGCCGGCCGCGGCAAAGGCCTTCGCCGCCAGGTCCCGCTCGCGCTCGGAGAGGCCCTCGAGCGTCAGCACCGAGCGGCCCTCGGCGCGCTCGGCGGCGAAGGCGCAGGTCACGAGCGGCCGGCCGTCGACGAGCGCCAGACAGCAGCCGCACTGTCCCTGCGGCTGGCAGCCGTCCTTGAGCGACGTGATCGCGCAGCGCTCGCGCAAGGCGTCGAGCAGCGACTCGCCCGGCGCCGGCTCGATCGTGACCGGCCGGCCGTTGAGCGTGAAGCGGACGGGCTCAGTCATCGTCGTCGCCGGCGCTCGCGGCGACCGCCCACTCCGGGTAGGGGGTGCGCGAGCCCTTCATGGCGCGCCACAGGATCCGGTTGAGCGCGTCCTCCGGCGCCTTGTCGACCGCGCGGAAGTTCATCCGGGCGGAAGCCAGGGCGTCGCGTCGGGCGACCGGGTCGACGAGGGCCTGCGCCGCCGGGTTCATCTGGTCGAGCGGGACGTTGCTCGGGACGGCGGCGAACGGCGCGAAGTCGGGCGTGTCCGTGAAGGCGTCCCGCATCGGCACGGCGCTCGCGTCGAACTGGTTCATCGGCGGCAGGCCCAGGATCTGCTCCAGCGTGCGCAGGAGGCTGGTGGTGTTGAACTGCGTGCTGACGACGCGCCCGCGTCTCGCGTAGGGGCTCGCGACGTAGGCTGTGGTGCGGTAGCCGCTGACGTGGTCCCAGCCCCCCTGCGGGTCGTCCTCGATCGCGAAGATCGCCATCTCGCGCCAGAAGGGCGAGTGGCTCAGCGCCTCGACGATGCGGCCGAGCGCGAGGTCGTTGTCCGCCACCGTGGCGGCGGGCGTGGGCGAGCCAGGGCTCGTGCCGCTGGTGTGGTCGTTCGGCAGGCAGATGATCACGAGCTGCGGGAACTCGCCCCTGGCCGTGAACTGTGCGAGCTCGGCGAGGATGAAGTCGGCCCGGAACTGGTCGGGCACCGCCATCTCCCAGCCGACGTAGGCCGCGGGCGAGAAGGGCCGGATCGTCTCGATCATCGGCGCGCTCGCGAAGACGGCCTCGTCGCTCATGCCCTTCCAGGTCCGGTAGTTGGCGAGGAAGTCCGGCGTACCCGGCCGCCTCGGGTCGCGCCAGCGCACCGCCGGGGCCATGAACTCCCCGTAGTTGCGGATGCGGATGCCGTGGCGCAGGGCGTTGTCCCAGAGAAAGCCGGCGGGGGAGTAGGCGAGGGCGTCGGCCTCGTCCTCGCCCATGCCGTCCGGGTAGCTGCGCGGCCAGCCGGCGAACGAGCGCTCCAGGTAGTCGGTGCCGATCGCCGTGGTGCTCCACTGGTGGCCGTCCGCGCTGAGGATGCCGGCGCAGTAGGTGTTGTCGAGCAGCACGAAGTCGCGCACCAGCTTGTGCTGGTTCGGGGTGATGCGCTCGCCGAAGACGCACAGCTTCGGCTCGCCGTTGCCGGCCGCGACGTCGCCGAGCACCTGGTCGTAGGTGCGGTTCTCCTTGATGACGTAGACCACGTGCTTGATCAGGCTCGGCTCGCCGATGCGCTCGGGCACGGCGCGGGCCGGCTGGCCCGGCCGCGGCGGCAGCGACGCCTCGGCGACGCGCTCGCGGCGCAGGTTCGACCACACCGTCTCGCTCAGGCCCGGCAGCTCGCGCGCAGCGGGCAACGGCACGAGCGACAGCGAGCCGCTGTAGTGGTGCGAGTTGAAGCCGCTGGCGCCGGGGGAGAGGTCCTTCTCCGTGTACGGTCTCGCGCTCGCCGGGTGGCCCTTGATGTTGGCCACGTACAGCCTCTGGCGCGGGGCGTCGAGCGCGAGAGCGCCCGGGAACCAGCCCACGGGCACGAGGCCCTGCAGCTTCGACGCCCGGTTGGCCGGGTCGAACGACACCACCGCGACCGCGTTCTGCGTGCCGTTGGCGACGTAGAGCGTCCGGCCCGACGGGTCGAAGGCGAGGGCGTTCGGCTGCGCGCCGAAGAGGTCCGCCGGGCTGGGCCTGGTCCAGATCGTCTCGACCACCGTGTCGCTGCGCACGTCGATCACGCTCAGCGTGTCGCTGGCCGCGTTCGCGCAGACGACGTGGCGGCCGTCGGGCGACAGCGCCAGGGCGCTCGCGTGCAGCCCGGTCACGATCTCGACGCGCGCCTTCACTTCGCGCGACCCGAGGTCGAAGACGCTCAGCGATCCCTCGTTCGCCACGTGCCGCAGCGGGTCCACCTTGACCTCGGTGCCGCGCCCGGCCGGGCCGGTGAGCTCGCCCGGCCGCGGGCGGCGCCCGCCCCAGTTCGAGACGTAGGCCTTGCCGTTCGCCAGCACCACGTCGTACGGCGCAACGCCCGTCTCGAACACGCGGAGCACGCGGCCGCTCGTCGCGTCGAGCTCGAGGAGCCTGTTCGACAGGTTGCCGCAGACGTACAGCCGCGTGCCGTCCGCGGAGAGCGCGAGGCCGGCGGGGATCTCCTCGGCCCGGCGCAGGGCGCCGGCGTCGGGCAGCCGGAACTGGCGGTCGACCCGCAGCGCGCCGTCCGCCGCGACGTCGAAGGCGACCACCGAGCCGTTGACGTCGCTGAGGAACGCACGGCGGCCGTCGCTCGAGAAGCGCAGGCCGGTGTAGCTCAGCTGCCCGTCCTTGTCCGGGTGCAGCACGTTCGCGGACGGGGCCTTTGGGTCGCCCTTCGTCTTCGGCAGGCGCACGCGTTGGCGGATGGCACCCGTGGCCGGGTCCACCACGATCAGCTCGTCCGTCTTGCCGGCGGTGATGAGCACCCGGCCGTCCGGCGACAGCGCGAGCGCCTGCGGCCGCAGGCCCGGCAGCTCGACCTGGACCCCGGCCGGCGTCACGACCTGGTTGACGGGCAGGACGGTGCGGCCGGCGTGCCGGCCGACGGTCTCGACGTCAGCCGCCGGCGTCGTCGCGGTGGCGGCGGGCGCCTGGGCGTGGCAGGCCGCCAGCGTGGCCGCCGCGAGGATGGCAAGGAGCAGTCGCTGCATCGGGCCCGATGATACGCC
>JBGASI010000355.1:0-5384 GCA_044229815.1 Vicinamibacteria bacterium
GGCGTCTGTGGCCAGGCCGGAGGCAGTGGCCTGGGCCGGGACACCGGCCGGCTGTCCCGGCAGCGCGGCGAAGAACTCGTTCGCCATCCGCGCGATCACCGCCGGGTCGGGCAACTGGGCCATCGCGGCCGAGACCGCGCTCAGGACGTCGCGCACCTCGGCGCCCTCGGGCGCCCGGGCGAGGTCCCGCGGCCGCGGGTCACTTGTACTCATGGTAGTTCCCGACCTCGACGCCCTCGAGCGCGCCGATCGCGTCCGGCGTGAGCACGGCCGCCGAGCAGTAGAGCGAGATCAGGTACGAGGCGATCGCCTTGCGGTTGATGCCCATGAAGCGCACCGAGAGGCCCGGCGTCTGCTCGCCCGGCAGGTTCGGCTGGAACAGCCCGATCACACCCTGCTTCCTCTCGCCGACGCGCAGCAGCAACAGGTTCGTCTTCCCTCCCTCGATCTTCAGCTTGTCGCTCGGGACGAGCGGCAGCCCGCGCCAGGTCAGGAACGGCGTGCCGAAGAGGTTCACGGTCGGGGGCGGCACGCCCCGGCGCGTACACTCGCGGCCGAACGCGGCGATCGCGGTCGGGTGCGCGAGGAAGAAGGACGGCTCCTTCCAGACCCTCGCGATCAGCTCGTCGAGGTCGTCGGGCGTCGGCGGGCCCTTGCGCGTCTTGAGCCGCTGCGGGGCCGGCACGTTCTTCAGCAGGCCGTAGTCGCCGTTGTTGACCAGCTCGCTCTCCTGCTGCTCCTTGACGCTCTCGATCGTGAGCCGCAGCTGCTCCTTGACCTGGTCGATCGGGCTCGAGAACAGGTCCGACACCCGCGTGTGGACGTCGAGCACCGTCGAGATGGCGCTGAGCGTGTACTCGCGCGGCGCCTCCTCGTAGTCGACGAACGTCTCGGGCAGCGTGCGCTCGTCCTTCCCCCCGCAGGCGACCTCGACCGCGCTGTCTTCCTTGACCCGGTTCACACGCAGTGTCCCGGACTCGACCGGCTTCCACTCGAGGAAGCGCACCAGCCAACGCGGCGTGATCGCCGCCAGCTGCGGGACGGTCTTGGTCGTGTTCGCCAGCTGGCGCGCGGCCTTGTCGCCCAGCGCCTGGTGCGCCTTGCTCGTCTCGCTCATGAAGAATGCTCCTTTCGTGATCCTATTAGACGACTAACCCGAGATGGTAGGTCGATATTAATCTGAGTCGGACTCCAGTGGAATCCGGGGACGGACTGGCGGTCGGCGCGGGCTAGCCGCCGGCGATCGCGGGAACGATCGCGACGGTGTCGCCATCGCTGAGCTTCGTCTTCTGATCGTCGAGGAAGCGGATGTCCTCCTCGTTGACGAAGATGCGCACGAAGCGCCGCACCTCGCCGCTCGGCTCGAGCAGCCGCTCGCGCAGCCCCGCGTGGCGCGCGCCGAGCGCCTCGATCAGCGAGCCGACGCTGTCGGCCTCGAGCGCGAGCTGGGCGGCGCCCCCGGCCAGCGGCCGGAGCTGGCTCGGGATCTGGACCTGGACGGCCATCATGTCCCTCCTCGTCGTCATGCCCCCGCGGCGATCGGCCGCGGGTCGAAGTGGCAGGACCACTGCAGGTCCGCCAGCGTGGTGATCGTGGGCGCGTCGCCGCAGACGGCGCAGGCCTTGTCGCGCCGCACCTTGAACTCCCGGTAGCTCGCCTCGAGCGCGTCGTAGGTCAGCAGACGGCCCACGAGCGAACGCCCGGCGCCGAGCAGCAGCTTGAGGGCCTCGGTGGCCTGGACGAGGCCGATCGTCCCCGGCAGCACGCCGACGACGCCCGCCTCGTCGCAGGAGGGAGCGAGCTCGCTCGGCGTCGGCTCGGGGAACAGGCAGCGGTAGCAGGGCCCCTCGCCGGCCTTGAACACGGAGGCCTGGCCCTCGAAGCGGTAGATGCTGCCGTAGACGACCGGCTTCTTCGTCAGCACCGCCGCGTCGTTGACCAGGTACTTGGTCGGGAAGTTGTCGCAGCCGTCGACGATCACGTCGTAGGGCGCGATCACCTCGAGCACGTTCGAGGCGTCGAGCCGCAGCGAGTGGGCGACGACCCGCACGTCGGGATTGAGCGCCCGGATCGTGGCCGCCGCCGACTCGGTCTTGGGCTTGCCGACGCTCGCGTCGGTGTGCAGGACCTGGCGCTGCAGGTTCGAGAGGTCGACCACGTCCGAGTCGACGATGCCGATCGTGCCGACGCCGGCCGCCGCCAGGTACAGCCCCGCCGGCGAGCCGAGGCCGCCGGCGCCGATCAGCAGCACCTTCGAGTCGAGGAGTTTCTGCTGGCCGGCCTCGCCCACCTCGGGCACGAGCAGGTGGCGGCTGTAGCGCTGCTGCTGCTGCGCGGAGAGGCCCCGGGCCGGCACGTCGATCGGCGCGCCCGCCTCCTTCCAGCGGCCGAAGCCGCCGACCAGCGACGCGACGCGCGTGTAGCCGAGCTCGGCGAGCGTGCGCGCGGCGAACGCGCTGCGGGTGCCGCCCGCGCAGTAGAGGACGACCTCGGTCGACTTGTCCGGGACCTTGTCCTCGATCCGCTGCTCGAGGAAGCCGCGCGGGATGAAGATCGCTCCCGGCACGCGACCCTGCGCCCACTCGTCGGCCTCGCGCACGTCGACGACGACGGCGCCCTGCTCCTGGGCCGCGCGCGCCTCAGCGACCGACACCTCGCGGATGCCCGACTTCACGCTGCGGATCAGCTCCTTGAACGTGCTCATCTCCCGATCTCCCCCTACGCGACCGCGGCCGCGGGACGATCCGCCCAGAACGCCTCGAACTCGCTCAGCTTGCCGTCGATCACGGTCGAGAACTGCGGCCGGCCGGCGAGGTGCTCGACGGTCTTGAGCCCGTGGCCGGTGATCAGCAGCACGACCTGCCGGTCGTCACCGAAGGCGCCCTGCTCGGCCAGCCGCTTCGCCGCGGCCACCACCGTGCCGCCCGCCGTCTCGGCGAACAGCCCCTCGGTCTCGGCCAGCAGCCGGATGCCCTCGAGCACCTCGCTGTCGTCCGGGTCCTCGGCGCGGCCGCCGCTGCGACGGATCGTGGCGGCTGCCGAGCCGCCGTCGGCCGGGTCGCCGATCGCCAGGCTGCGCACGATCGTCTGCGGCTTCACCGGCCGAATCACGCTGGCGCCCGTCTTCCAGGCGCCGACGATCGGGTTGCAGCCGGCGGCCTGGGCCCCGTGCAGCCGCACCGCGGCATCGTCCACGAGGCCGAGCTCGACGAGCTGCGCGAAGGCGCGCTCCACCTTGCCGATCAGGCTGCCGCCGGCCATCGGCGCGACGACGTGGCCGGGCAGGCGCCAGCCGAGCTGCTCGGCGACCTCGAAGCCGACCGTCTTCGAGCCCTCCGAGTAGAAGGCCCGCAGGTTCACGTTCACGAAGCCCCAGCCGTAGCGGTCGGCGATCTGCGCGCACAGGCGGTTGACGCGGTCGTAGTTGCCGCGCACGCCGACCAGCGTCGCCCCGTAGACGGCGGTCCCGATCACCTTCGCGGCCTCGAGGTCCTCGGGAACGAGCACGACGGCGCGCAGGCCGGCGGCAGCGGCGCCCGCCGCCACCGCGTTCGCCAGATTGCCGGTGGAGGCGCAGCCGACCGTGTCGATGCCGAACTCGCGCGCCTTCGACAGGGCTACGGCCACCAGGCGGTCCTTGAACGACAGCGTGGGGTGGCAGGCCGCGTCGTACTTGATCCACAGATTGCGGATGCCGAGTCGGCGGCCGAGCGAGGGCGCACGCAGGAGCGGCGTGAAGCCCGTGCCGCGGCCGACGACGTCCTCGACGGCGACGGGCAGCAGCTCGTGGTAGCGCCACAGGTCGGCCGGGCGCAGCGCGATCGCCTCGCGCCCGAAGGTCTTCCTCACCTCGGCGAGGTCGTAAACCGTCTCGAGCGCGCCCCAGCACTCGGGACACGCCGCGACGGGCGCGATCCCCTGCTCGCGCCCGCACTCCTTGCACCGCAGCGCCACGACTCGTCCCACGCTCTCCCCCCGCGAAAGACCCCTGAAAACACGAAGGCCCCGGGTCGCCCCGGGGCCTTGGTACCTGCGGCTGTGGCTCGGCTCAGCGCAGGACGGCCCCGTGGCTGCACATGCACATCGCCATGAGGCCGAGATTCATGGGGCACACTATGCACGGCGCAAGGCAGTGCGTCAAGCGGGAGTTTCTCGCCAGTGAGGCGCGAGCGGCGCGCCGCCCACTCAGCAGACGTCCGCGATCGTCGCCTTCTCGAGCCGGTCGGACACGAGGTCGCGGATCTCCTTGAAGACCCGGACCAGTTTCCGCTCTTTCTCGATGGGAGTGGTCTCGTAGAAGTACTTGCTCACCGACTCGGTGGGCGCGAGCGCTCCCTCGAAGAGCCGGATCACCTCGGCCAGGGTGATGCGGTCGGCCGGCTTGGCCAGACTGTAGCCGCCGTGCTGTCCCTTGAGGCTGCGGACGTAGCGGCCCCGCTTCAGCGTGAGCAGGATCTGTTCGAGGAAACGAGGCGGGATCGCCTGCGCGGCTGCGATCGACTGCACGGGGAGGTAGCCCTTCGCTTCGTTGCGGGCGAGGTGGACGAGGGCGAGCAGCGCGTATTCGCTGCGGGACGTGAGCTTCACGGTGGTGGGACCTTCCAGTGAGTCGATGGGAATTGTGGCGGCAGGCCGGCTCGCGGTCAACTCGCCACCTCAGTGCGGCAGCCGCGGCCGCAGCCAGCCGTAGGCCCACGTCCCGGCCAGGGCACTCAGCGCGGCCACCGCGAACACCCCCTGCCCCGCCCCGACGAGCGCGAACAGCGGACCCGGACACGCGCCGGTGAGGGCCCAGCCGATCCCGAAGAGCCCGCCTCCGATCCAGTACCGGTAGCCGCGGCCCAGCACCTTCGCCGGGACCTCGAGCGGCTCTCCGCCCAGCGTCCTCGCGTGGAACCGCCGGAGGAGTGCGAGCGAGGCCGCGGCGACGCCGAGGGCGGAGCCGATGACGCCGTACATGTGGAAGGCCTGGAACCGGAACATCTCCTGGATTCGGAACCAGGAGAGCACCTCGGACTTCGCGAGGACGACGCCGAAGGCCGTGCCGAGCAGGACGTAGGCGAGGTACTGCGGCGCACCGGCGACCCGCGCCTGCCCTGCGGGATCGACGTCCTGCGGCGCGCTCAACGCAGGCCCCCGAGCACGAGCGGCAGCAGCGCGTGCGTGGCGAGGAGGCCCCCCGCGAAGAAGTCCGCCACGGCCACGAGCGACGCCAGCTGCAGGTCGGCCAGGCCGGAGATGGCGTGGCCGGAGGTGCAGCCCCCCGCGTAGGCTGTGCCGAAGCCCACGAGAAAGCCGCCGACCACGAGCGACACGAAGCCTCTCACCGCCAGGAGAGAGGACCAGCCAAAGACCTCGCGCGGCACCAGGCCGTGCAGGTCGTG
>JBGASI010000356.1:0-8816 GCA_044229815.1 Vicinamibacteria bacterium
CAGCGCGGTCGCGGCCGCGTCGCCGCGGGGACCGTGGAGCAGCGCGGCGCCCGTGGCCGTGCGCTCGAGGACCGCCAGCGACTCCTCCGGGCGCAGCCGGGCCCGGACGGTGTGCGACAGCAGCTCGAGCACCGCGCAGCCGGGCGACAGCGGCGCGGGATCCCAGGACGCCCCTTCCCGGTACTCGGTGAAGGCCACGAGCCCCACCGGGAGGGGGCGGGTGCCACGGCGGCCGCCGAGGTCCTCGGCCGTGCGGCGGCGCGCATGCCGGTCGCAGCCGCCCGCCCCGCGGATCGAGAGCGGCTTCGCGAAGGGGTGGACGCGGCCGCGCGCGTCGAGCACCGCGAACTCGTCCGAGAGGTAGAGAGCGCCTCGGCGCACGAGCTCGGCGACCAGCGTCGTCTTGCCGCTGCGGCTGAGGCCGGGCACGAGGATCGCGCGACCGCGCCAGCCGACGGCGCCCGAGTGGACGAAGGTGCGGCCACGTGCCGCGACGGCGAGGCCGAGCCGGATCTCGGACTCGAGCACCGCAAGCGCCTGGGGAAGATCCGGGGTGCACGCGCGGCGCTCGCGCCCGGCGTAGACGCGATGGCGGCCGCGAGGACCCCGCCCGACCCACAGGGAGTAGAGCGCATCCACCTCGGGCGAGTCGCAGGGCCGCGCGACCGGGGGCAGGCACTGGGCGATCTGAGGCAGCAGCGCCGGCTCGTTGACCCGCACGCAGGCGCGCCAGCCGTAGGCCCGGAAACAGGTCCCGGACCTCCAGCCGAGCCGGTCGATCCGTTCGGTTCGCCCCCGGTCGGGCGAGCACTGCGGCATCAGGCTCGACGGGCTGGCCATCGCCTCGCGCTCCCCCCCCGCGCGGTCCGCAGTGTAGCAGAGTCGTTCGCCGGGAGCGGCCGATGGCAGCCCCGAGGCGGCGCCACCACCGGGACCGCCAAGACGTCGAAAGTTCTTTCTGTAAAAGGCAGTTGAAGCCCATTTGCTCAAGCGTTACACTCACCCGCGGTTGACACGCGCCGGGTGGGGTGTGGCGTGCGGACAGTCACGGTCGAGAGGGCAGGCCTGCGGATAGAACGCGCCGGTCGGGGGGAGTCGCGGTGACGCCCGTGGTCGCCGCGTTGACCCTCGCCCTGGCCACGGCGCGCGTGGAGTCTCTCGGCCTCGCGACCGTCGATTCGCGGCCCGCCGTGCGGGTGACGCTGTCCGGCTCGCCGGGGCGAGTTGCCGTCGAGCGAGAGGGGGACGTGGCCCGCGTGTCGATCGGGAACGCCGAGCTCGGGTCGATGTTCGCCGGCAGCGAGCAGTTCTCCTGGCGCCCGGCGAGCGACCTCGACCCGGCCTGGCTCGCCGCGAGCCCCGCGCGCCTCGATCGCCTCGACGTCATCGCGGATCAGGGCGAGGTGAGCCTGCGGCTGAGGCTGCCCCCCGAGGCCTCGGTCGGGGGGCGCCGCGACCCGCTCGGCCTGCTGATCGTGTTCCGCGCCGAGACGGCGACCTCACCCGCGCCCATGGCTGCCCTGCGGACGGCGCAGGAACCGACGCCACCGGCCAGCGCCCAGGAGAAGCCGCCGCCACCCGCGCCGGCGAGTCCAAGCCCTTCCGCTGCCCCGAGTCCGACTCCGACGGCCGACACGGCGGACCTCGCGCGCGCCCTGTTCGCCCCTTCCGCGACCAGCGAAGAGGGCGCGGTCGGCGACCTCTACGCGCGCCTCTTCCCCGCGGGTCCTCCCGAGCCCGCGCAGCCCGAGTCTGCCGCTCCCGAGACGCTCGCCCAGGGCGAGAGCGCCGGCGCCCCGCTCGGACCGTTCCGCGTGCACGCGGCCGTGGACGCGCGCTTCGTGGACGCCGACACGTTCCTCGAGTCCGCGAGCACGCCCACGCGCGACCGCTTCCTCGCGGTCGCCCCGAGCGTCGTGGCGGAAGCACCGGTGGCCGCCGGCCGCTTCACCCTCGATTACCGGCCGGTGGTGCGCGCGTTCGCGAGCTACGACCAGCTCAACTCCTCGAGCCACCTGGCGAGCGCCGCGCTCGACCTGCCGGTCGGGACGCGGGCGACCTTCCGGCTGAAGGACCGCTTCGGCGCGGGCACGCTCGACACCCGCCTCGTGGACCCGGGCGGCGAGTACTTCTTCGGGCTCGGCCGCTTCCACCGCAACGACGCCGACGCCGGTCTGAGCGTCACGCTGGGCCCGCGGCTCAGCCTGGAGCTGGCCGGCTCCGCCGGCACGGTGCGCTTCCGCGAGAGCACCAGCTTCTTCGACTACGACACGCGGCTCGGTTCGGCGGGGCTCGGCTTCGAGCTGACGCCGAGGCTGAAGGCGATCGCCTCGTACGTGTACGAGGCGGTGCCGAGACCCGAGGAGCGACCCGAGGCCGAGGCGCGCGCGCACTCCGGCCGCCTGGCGCTGAACGGGGAGATCCTGCCGCTGCTCGAGGGGGAGCTCAGCCTGGGCTACCGCAGTCAGCGCAACCCGAACGCCGGCTCGGGCGGCCGCCGCTTCTCGGGCCTGACGCTCGCCGGCACGCTCTCGCGCCAGCTGGGCCCCGACGCCAGCGTCGCGCTGCTGGTGTCGCGCGCGACGCCGGCCTCCGCGTTCGAGACGAACGGCTTCTACGTTTCGAGCAGCGTGCAGGCCACGACGCAGCTGCCCCTGCCGCTCGAGCTGAGGCTGCTGGGGGGTATCGGGTACGGCTGGAACGACTACCGCGTGGCGTCGCCGGAGATCGGTCGCGGACGCGCCGACCGCATCTTCAGCTGGTACGCCGGGCTGCGCCGGCCGCTGCGCCGGCGGCTCGCGATCAGCGGCACCTACCGCAGGGAGGACCGCCGCTCGAACGTGGACGCGCTCGACACCGACAGCGACGGCTTCGTGATCCAGCTCGAGTGGGACGCGCTCGGCTCGCGACCGCGATGAGCGCGCTCCTCGCGGCCCTGCCGCTCGCCCTGCTGCTCGCGCCGGTGCAGGCGGCCGACACGGCCGCCTACCGCGTGGGCCCAGGCGACGTGCTCGAGATCAGCGTCCTCGGCCGGCCCGAGTTGTCGCGACTGCCCACCGTGCAGACGACCGGGACCGTGTTCCTGCCGGGCGCGGGCGAGCTGGAGGTGCGCGGGCTGACGACGGCCGAGATCGCGGCACGGCTCGCGACGCGGCTCGCGGGCGAGGGCCTGGCCGCGAGCGACGTCCGCGTGCGCGTGCGCGACTACCAGAGCCAGTTCCTGTGGGTGCGCGGCGCCGTCAACCAGCCGGGGCGCAAGCCGCTGCGCAGCGGCACCCGGCTCGTCGACGCCCTGCTCGACGCCGGCGGCTTCGCCGCCTCCGCCTCGGGCGAGGTCGTGGTCGAGCGGCCCGGTGGCTTCGACGACGGCACCCGCGAGCGGCGCTTCCGCTTCCCCGGCTCGAGCCCGACACCCGAGGCGCTCGCGCAACTCTCGTTGCCGCTGGCGGCCGGCGACGTCGTCCGCGCGGCGGTGCAGCAGTGGGTGCGCTTGAGCGGCGCGGGCGCGGCTCGCGCGTGCTCGTCCTGCGCGGAGACGGCGGCGAGAGGAAGGAGCTCGAGGCTGACCCCGAGGCGATCCGTGCCGGCAAGGCGCCCGACGTCGAGCTGCGGCCCGGCGACGAGGTCTCCGTGAAGGCGCGACGCCGGTGAGCGCGCAGGCCGGTTCGCTGCGGCCGCCCGACGCGGACCCGGGCCAGCGCGACTTCGAGGTCCGCTACTACGGCGACCTGCTCTGGCGCAGGCGCAACCTGCTCGCGGCGACGGCGGTCGGAGGACTGCTGCTCGGCGTGCTCGGCGCGGAACTGCAGGTGCCGCGGTTCCAGGCGCGCACGCTGCTCCAGGTGATGCCGCCCAACCCCACCTCGTTGACGGTCACGGACGCCCTGGTGCAGACCGGCAACCCGATGCGGGACCGCCAGTTCTTCAATACCCAGCTCAACGTGCTGCACTCGCGCGCGATCGCCGAGCGCGTCGTCGAGCGACTCAAGCTCGCGGAGCAGCCGGCGTTCGCCGCGAGCGGCGACGCGGCTGGCCTCTTCCTGGGCGCGGTCGCGGTGGAGCCCGTGCCCGACACCTACGTGGTCGAGGTGCGGGTGACCCACGACGACCCGAAGGACGCCGCGCTGTGGGCGAACACGCTGGCCGACGTCTACATGGACTACAGCCTCGAGGGCCAGGTCGAGGCCGCCAAGCGCGCGTACAAGTGGGTGAACGAGCGGCTGCGCGAGACCCAGGTCGGCATGCAGCAGACCCAGGACAAGCTGCTGCGGAGCTACCAGGGACAGGACCTGTTCGTGCCCGAGGGCAGCGTCTCCGCGATCACCACCTCGATCACGAAGCTGACCGAGGACCACATCCAGGCGCAGGCGCGGCGCATCGAGCTCGAGGCCCAGGTCGGCGAGTTCGCCGCCATGCGGGCGCGGGGGCTCGGGCTCGACGCCGTGCCGCAGGTCGGCGGCGACCAGGCCGTCGCGGAGATCAACGGCCGCATCCAGTCGCTGGCGCTCGACCTCGCCCGCCTCCGCGAGAAGTACAAGGAGGGGCACCCCGAGGTCCAGAAGGTCCAGGCACAGCTGCAGCAGCTGGGCCGGGACAAGGCCGCCCGCGTGGCCCAGATCGAGGAGAGCCTGCGCGCGGAGTACCGGCAGCTGCAGAGGCGCGAGGCCGAGTTGAGGCAGGCGATCGACGGCCACAAGACGCGCGCCGCCGAGCAGAGCCGCAAGCTGACCGAGCTCGACTCGCTCAAGAAGCAGGCCGACTCGGCCGCCGGCCTGTACAGCGTCCTGCTGCAGAAGCTGAACGAGACCAACATCGCGGCCTCGATCCAGAACAACAACGTGCGGCTGCTCGACCGGGCAGTCGTGCCGAACCGGCCGGTCTGGCCGCGCAAGCGGCAGGTGGCGCTGGTCGCGCTGCTGGCCGGGCTGCTGCTGGGGGCCGGCTGGGTGGCGCTGCGCGACGCGCTCGACAACACGTTGAAGGACGCCGACGACGTCGAGCGCCACCTGCACCTCGAGTTGCTGGCCGCGATCCCCCGCTACGCGGGCGAGGACACGACCCTCGCGACCGAGGCCTACCAGAACCTGCGCACGGCCCTGCTGTTCTCGCGGCGCGGGGAGTCGGGGCAGGTGGTGCTCGTCACCGGCACCGCCCCCGGCGAGGGCAAGACGACGACGCTCGTCAACCTGGCGACGCTGCTCGCCGTCTCGGGCGAGAGCGTCGTGGTGGTCGACTGCGACCTGCGGCGCGCGAACCTGCACCTGCGGCTCGACGTCCCGCGCGAGCCGGGCCTGACCGACCTGTTCGTGCACGGGCTCGAGGCGACCGCCGTGGTGCGCAGGACCCGCGTGCCGGGGCTCGACGTGATCGCGGCCGGCACGCTGCCGCCGAACCCGCCCGCCCTGCTGGCGCGGCCCGAGCTCGCGACGGTCTTCGCGCAGCTCAAGCCGCACTACCGCTGGGTGCTGGTCGACTCGCCACCGGTGGCGGCGGTGACGGACGCCCTGCTGCTCGCGAAGCACGCCGACTCGGTGCTGCTGGTGGTGCAGCAGAACAAGGTGGACCGCGCCATGGTGAAGCGCGCGCTCGCGGCGCTGCGCCGGACGACGCCGCACGTGGTCGGCGCCGTGCTGAACGTGGTCGACGTCAAGGCGAAGGGCTACTACGGCTACGCGTCCTACGGCTCGCGCCCGGAGCTGTCGCGGCAGGACGCCGCGGCGGCCGCGCCGGAGCGCCAGGCGGAGGCGCCGCGCGCCGCGGGTTCGACCGATGCGCCCCCGGCCTAGCGGCCTGGCCGCCGCCACCCTGCTCGCGCTCGCCTGCGCCCGCGCCGACGCGGCCGCGGAGTCCCCGCTCGCGCTCGCCCGCGTGAGCCTCGTCGAGCGCCGGGTGGAACTCGAGAGGAAGGGCGCGCGCTGGCAGTCCGCGGTCGAGGGCGGGCCGCTGTCGATCGGCGAGGCGCTGCGCACCGGCCCCGAGTCGGTCGCCCGCCTGGAGCTGCCCTGGATGGCGCTCACGCTGGGGCCAGGCAGCGTGCTGCGCTTCCCCGACGCGTTCGTGCTGAAGGCGAGCCTGGAGAGCGGGCGCGTCGTGGTCGACGCCGAGACCCGCGAGGCCCTGACGCTCGCCACCCCGGAAGCCGAAGTGCGCGGACGCGGGCGGGCCGTCGTGCGCCGCCAGGGCCGGACGACCCTGGTCACCTGCCTGAGCGGGCGCTACGTGGTCAGCACGGCGCGGGCGACGATCGTGCTCTCCGCCGGGCGGGCCACGGTCGCGGGCGACGGCGGCGCCGTCGCGGCGGCGGACGCGCCCCGGGCGCCGGCCGCCGGGCTCTGGCCCGGGAAGGACCCGGTCTACGCGGTGCCGGGCGGAACGATCGACCTGCGCTGGGAGGGCAGCGCGCCCGGGTACCAGGTCGAGCTGCTGCCGGTGGGCTCCGAGGTGGTGCTGGTGCAGCGCGACGTCACCGCGCCGCCGCTGAGGCTCGAGTTGCCGTGGGAGGGCGCCTTCCGCTGGCGAGTCTCCTCGCGCGACGCGCGGGGTGTCGAGGGCCCGCCCTCGGAAGAAGGGCTGATCGCCGTCGACGCGCGCTAGCGATCCTGCGGGGCGTTCAGCGTTGCGGCGGGTAGCCGCGGGCCGACTCGATCTCGAAGCGGAAGCTCTCGGGCGGCGCGCCCGCCTGGCCTTCGAAGGGCCCGGTGTCGAGCGGGTTGAGCCCCGGCTTGCGACGATCGGGCGCCACCTTGTCCATCAGGTCGACGACCCCGGGGTCCACCTGGCTCGCGGGCGGAAGAAGACGGAGTGGGCGCGGATCCTCGACGAAGTCCTCGCCCGCAAGGCGGAAGATCTTCACGCGCAGCTCGGTGATCCGCCAGGCGCTGCGGTTGAAGACGGTCAGCACGAAGCGATCGGCAGACCAGCCGGCCACGCCGCGCAGCGCGCGGCGTTCGGAGGCGGGAACCTCGGCCTCCTGCTCCACGACCACTCGAGGGACCGGCGTCGAGGCGGGTCGCCCGGGTCCCGACACGGACGGTGCCGGGGCCCGCGTCGCTGCCGGCGTCGGAGCCGGCGGCGCGGCCGGCGGCGAGGCTGTGATCGGCGGGACTGCGACGGCCGGGACGTCCTCGGCCCTCGGCCCGCCGGGCGGCGACGGCCGAGGCGTGGGGCGCGCGGGCCAGAACAGCCAGCCGACGAAGGCGAGCGCCGCCAGGGCGGCGAGGCCGCCGCTGTACGCGAGGGTGCGACCGTCGAGCTCCGGCGGAGCCGACGACCGCGCGACGGGAACCACGGCAGGGCGCTCGAGGCGCCGCTCCAGCTCCGGCACGTCGCCGGCTCGCACCCAGCCGGCCAGACCCTTCCTCCAGACGAGGACGACCCGCGGCTCCGGCTGGTCCAGGAGGGCCTCGACGAGCGACTCCAGGGCCACGGGTCCCCGTCTGCGGCCATCCTCGGCGAAGAACCAGCGCTCGCGCACGGCGACGTCCTCCCCGCTACCGCCGCACGACGGGCCGGGCCTGTTCGGCGGTCCGGCCGTCGGGGGTGGTCACGCGCACGACCACGGCTCCCCTGCCCGGGTGCCTGACGTACTCGCTGAAGGAACCGTCGGGCAGCACGCGCAGCGGGTTGCCGTCGAGCGCCACCTGCGAGCCCGGGTCGGTGCGGCCGACGACGTGCACGACGCCCGGCCACACTTCCTGGGCGGCCAGCAGCTGGACCCGCGGCGCGGCGAGGCTCGGGGTCGGTGTGGAGACAGGCGGCGGCGTGGCCGGGACGGCGACGCTGAACGAGGAGACGCGCGAGAAGGCTCCCTCGAGGCCGTCCTCGCTCGTCGCCGCGACGCGCCAGAAGTAGCGGCCCGGGTCGAGGCCCCGCAACGGGTGCTCGGTCGCCACGAGGCCTCCCTGCTCGAGGGCCGCGGAAAGCAGCATGTCGGCCTGTGTCACGTTGTAGTCGATCGCCACGCGGTAGCTGACGCCGCCGGCGACGGCCGTCCACGACAGCGTCGTGATCGCGGCCGGCGGCGCGACGAAGGCCAGCTGCGCTTTCGACGCCGGAGCCACGGGGGTCGGAGGGAGGGGCAGCTCGAGCGGTGCGCCGGCCCGGCCCGTTGCGTCCACCCGCACGGCCTGGTTCGGCGCGAGGGTGATCCGCTGGCCGAGGCTCGTCTGCAGCTCGGCCTGTCCCTGGAAGACCTTGACGTCAGTCCCGCCCTGCGGGGCGACGTCGATGTCCCCGGAGGCCCGCGTGGCGGTGGTGCGAACCGTCGGCGTCTCGATCTCGGCCTGGTCGCCCACGGCGAAGTTCACCCGGCCGGAGCGCACGCGCCAGGCGGCGGTCGAGGACTCGGCCGAGCCGCCGATGGAGACGACCGAGTCGGGTCGCACCCGGACGACGCTGCCGGAGCCGGGCTCGCGCGGGTCGCCGTCGAAGAGGATGACGGCGCCGGAGCCGGCCTCGGTCTGCAGCACGTCGCCCACGTGCAGGCGCTCGGACACGCGCGCCTCGCGCCACCGCTCGTCCGCGCCGGAGCGCAGCTTCACCCGACCTTCGAGCGCCGTCAGCCGCGCGATCGCCTGGCCCGGCTTCGGCGCCGGCCGTCGCACGAAGAAGTACCAGTAGGCGACGAGGGCGAGCAGGGCCAGGCCCCAGCCCAGGAGGCTCCGGGGGTCCCGGTAGACGGGCACCCGCGACGGAGGCGGAGCGGCCTGCTGTGGAGAGACCTCGGAGTCGGCGGCGGCAGCGCTGGCCATATTGTCTGGAGATCGTGCGACTTAAAGCCCGCAGCAGTGTAGGGTTTCACTGGGCGGGACTGCAAG
>JBGASI010000357.1:0-5353 GCA_044229815.1 Vicinamibacteria bacterium
GGGCGTTCGGCCGCCCAGCCGACCCGCTCGCGCAGCACGGAAGCAGCGGAAGCGAGCGAGCGCCGGTTGAGCGCGTGCAGGAGAGCCGGCACGACCACGTAGGCGGCCGACCAGACCAGGTACAGGGTCAGCAACCGCGAGGCCTGGCGCCGGACGAGCGGCAGCGGTGCGCGGCCTTCCGCCAGCTTGCGGCCGAAGAAGTAACCGGCGGTGACGAAGAAGAAAGGGACCGCGAGTCGCGCGAGCAGCGCCAGCAGGTCCGACGCCAGCCCGGCCGCCGTGCCGTCCCACGCCAGGCCGCGGAACGGCCCCAGGTGCAGGTGGACGACCCCGGCGATCGCGACCGCCCGCGCGACGTCCACCCCGTCGAGCCGCGCGGCGCCGCTCAAGCCGCTTCCAGCCCGCCGCGGCCAGCCGCCGCCTGCGCCTCGTCCCACATGATCGCGTGCAGGTCGTCGAGCCGCGCAGGGTGCGTCGCGGGCGCGTGGCTCGCCGCGTAGAAGGCCACGGAGTCGGGGTCCTCGGGGTGGTAGCCGTGCATCCCGGCGATCGGCTTCTCCCCCATGAAGGACGGGCAGATGAGGACGCCGGGGTGCATCAGGAAGAACAGCTCGCCGTAACGGCGGTCGGGGAAGTCGCAGCCGAGCCGCGCCAGCTCCTCGTCCTCGAGGATGCGGCCGCGCGGCTCGCGCGCGAGCCGCGCGACGATCTTCTCGCGCGCGCCGGCCTCGAGGAACCAGAAGCGGGCCATCGTGGAGTCGTAGACCGCCGCGTAGTCGCTGCCGAAGACGAGCCCGGCTGCGTTCACCTGGCGGATCAGGTCGCAGGTGTCGTGGACGTCCGCCATCCCGTGGTCGGAGATCAGGTGCAGTCGCACCCGGTCGTAGGCGGGGCCGATCCGGTCGAGCAGGCGGCGCAGCTGCGTGTCGTACCAGGCGATCTTCTGCGCCACGCGCGGGCTCGCTGTACCCTCGGCGTGCAGGATCCCGTCGAGCTCGGCGAAGTAGAGGTAGGCGAAGGCGGTCTCGCCGCGCGAGAGCACCGCCTCGGCCGCGGCCAGGTTCTCGGTCTCGGGACGACGCCAGTCGGCGACGAAGTAGGGCACGCCGCGCGCGCGCAGGCGGTCGAAGATCGTGGGCGCGCCACCCAGGATCCCGCCCGGCTCGTAGAGGTCGCGTTTCTCCGTGTAGTCGAACAGCGGCAGGGCGTCGAATGGCACGTTGTAGAGGTTGAAGTAGCCGGTGTAGCCGAGCCCCTTCTTCGCGGCGCGGCTCATGACGTTGCGCACGCGCGCCCGGCTCGTCACGGCCTTCGGCAGCAGCGACAGCCAGGAGAACGACGCAAACGGCGAGCGCGGCGGGTCGTAGGCGAAGAACGAGAAGTGCCCGTGCTCGCGCGGCATGCGCCCGGTCAGGATCGTCGGGGCGCAGGTGCAGCTGTAGCCGAGCACGGTGCCCACCGGCCCGCGCGCGGGCAGCAGGTCGCCGAGCACGCCGTGGCGCTCGGCCAGCTCGCTGCCCAGCGCGTCGACGAAGACGAACAGCGCCAGCTCGCGAGCCACCGTCTCAGGCCCCGAACGCGGCGATCGCGTCCTCGCGCGTCTCCAGCACGTCGAAGACGCGGTGCACGCGCACCAGCTCGAACAGCACCCGCACGGCCGGCGTGAGCGCGCACACCTTGAGGTCGCCGCCGCTGGCCGCCAGCGCGCGCAGCGTCGAGAGCAGCGCCCCCAGCCCGGAGCTGTCCATGAACTTGACCCGTCCCATGTCGAGCACGAGGTGCGCGCCGGGCACCGCCAGCTCGCCGATCTGGTGCTTGAACTGCTTGACGCTCGTGTGGTCCAGGGCTTCGAGCGGCACCTCGAACACGCGCACGGCTGCGGCGGTCGTCGTCTGCATCGTCACTCCTCCAGTCGAAACGGTTGTCAGGTGAGCTGCTTCTCCAGCCGGACGAGCCCGCGGCCGTCCGGCGTGCGCCCGTACTCGACGCTGTCGACGGCGCGGTCCACCAGGAACAGGCCGAACCCGCTCTCGCGGCTGCCGTCGAACGAAGGCGCGCGCACGGCCGCCCGGTCGAACGGCGGCCCGTCGTGCACGACAGTGAGGACCAGCGTGCGGCCGCGCAGCTCGGCCCGCAGCTCGATCGCGCCGCAGGTCCCCTCGTAGGCGTGCTCCACCACGTTGCGCACGGTCTCGTGGAGCGCCAGGGCCACCGCGTCCACGGCGCCCGCGTCCACGGCGCCCGCGTCGGCCGCGGGGACGCAGGCCCGACAGGCCTGTTCCGCCCAGACGCGGACCGCGGGGAAGTTGACGCCGTCGCTGCGCACGAGGAGCGGCTCGGTCACGGGAGGGCCTCCACGCGCACGCAGGCCGCGGTGATGTCGTCCTGGGGCTCGTCCTTCCCGCTCCACTGCTCGAGCGCCAGCGCCAGGGCCGCGAGCAACTCCTGGGGGGCCAGGGTTCCGTTCGCCTCGAGCCAGCGCACGAGCCACTCCTCGCCGAGCGTGCGGCCCGAGGCGTCACGAGCCTCCGTCACGCCGTCCGAGTAGAACAGCAGCACGTCGCCGGGGCAGGTGGGCACACGCCGCGCCTCGAAGCGTTCGTCGGCGCGGAAGCCGAGGGGCAGGTTCTGGCCGGACAGCGGCTGGCACAGCCCGTTGCGCAGCAGCAGGGTCCGGGTGTGCCCGGCGTCGACCAGCAGCAGGCGCTGCGCGATCGGATCGAAGCGCGCGTAGCAGAGGGTGACGAAGCTCTCGAGCGCCGCCAGCTCGCCGAAGATCCGCTCGTGCGCGTCCTGCACCAGCAGCTCCGGCGAGGCGTGCGCGCTGCTGGAGCTGAAGGAGCGCAGCAGGTGGTTCTTGGTGGCGGCGCCGAGCAGGGCCGCGTGCATCCCCTTGCCCATCACGTCGCCGACCAGGACGTCGAGCCGGCCCCGGCTGAGCGGGACGAAGTCGATGAAGTCCCCGCCGACGCCCTGCGACGGCTTCCACAGCGCGGCGCAGCGCAGGCCGGGCACGTTGGTGGGCGCCACGGAGCACAGGAGCGTCCGCTGGATGCGCGCGCCGATCGCCAGCTCCTGTGTCAGCCGCTCACGCTCGCGCTCGGCCTCGCGCAGCCGCGTGTTCTCGAACCACGCCGCGGCCTGCCGGGCCAGCGACTCGGCCAGCCGGGTGAGGCGTGTGTCGATGCCACCCTGGTCTCGCCAGGCCAGCAGGGCGCCGCGCAGGCCCGTGGGTGTCGTGAAGGGAGCGGCGAGCGCCACGTGTGCGTCGCGCAACTCCCGCTCCAGGCTGGCCACCCCGGCGAGGGCCGCGCCCTCGAGCACGAGCGGGCTCGCGGCCGCCAGCGCGAGCCCCAGCAGGCCGCGGCCGGCGTCGGCGGAGAGCAGGCCCCAGCCCTCGGCCTCGTAGCCCTCGACCCAGAGCGCTGCCTCGAGCCCCGGCTGCACGCGCCGGAAACGGTCGACCAGCGCGTCGGCGAAGGACTCCGGGCGGCCGAGCCCCACCGCCGTGGCGGCGACGTCGTACAGCGTCTCGAGCGCCTCCCAGCCCACCGCGACCTCGGCGACCATGGCCGCCTCCGCGCGGTGCGACTCCTGCACTTGCGACGACCCGGCGCGGCACGACACCGGCGAGATGCCGAGCCCGAGCAGGGTCTCGAGCAGGGTCGTGGGAGCCACGGGCTTGGCGCAGTGGGCGGCGGCGCCGGCGCGGGTGACCTCGACGGCGGTCGTCAGGTCCGCGCGCGCCGTGAGCACCACCGTGGGCGGCAACGGCGTCTCCGTGCGGCGCAGGCGCTCCAGCACCTCGAAGCCCGACATGCCGGGCATCACGAGGTCGAGCACGATCGCGTCCGGCCTGCGGTTGGCCACGGCCTCGAGGGCCGCCGCCCCGCTGTGGACGCAGGCCACGTCGTAGCCCGCGCCCGCGAGCACGAACTGGACGAAGCGGGCGATGTGGGGCTCGTCGTCCACGACCAGGACCCGTGGCGCCCCGGGAGCTGGCAGCGCCTGCGCCGAGGAATGGACCTCGCGCGCGGCCACGGTCAGCGCCTCGAGAGCGGTCCGCAGCTCGCTCTCGACCTCCACCGCGCGCTCGCGCAGCTGCGCGACGGACTCCTCGCGCGCCGCTGCCTCGAGCCCGCCGGCAACGGCGCGCACGCGCAGCAGCCCGAGCTGCCCGCCGCTCCCGCTGAGGCTGTGGGCCACCCGCTCGATCGCCAGACGGTCGCCCGTCGACAGGCCGTCCCACAGGACCGCCAGGCGGTCCGGCAGGTCCCGCTGAAAGAGCTGCACGATCTCGCCGAAGATGTCCTCGCCGTTCGCGAGGGCCTGCATCTCCAGCAGCGGTCGGGTATCGATCGTGGGCAGGGACGAGAGGTCGCTCATGCCGACCGCCAGAGTCAATTCGCGTGCCGGCCGACCCGCCTCTACCCCCAGGCCCGGAAAACCCTGACCTTGCTGGGTATTCCGAGCCGATTCACGGGCAGGCACTCCGCCTGACGTCCGCCCGGACGCCACGGATCGAGGCAGAACGCCCCGCACCGTGGGCGCCAGCCCACTCCGGGCGCTCGGTAGAAATGCCCGCCGGTCGGGATCTGCTCCCGCAGGCCGAGGCCGTCCCGCGACTCGAGATGCTGCGGAAACAGGCTCGGAGACGGCTCTCATTCGGCCTCTCCGACGGCACGCGACGTGCAAAAGCCCGCGTGAGGGCGAGCGGAGTGCCCTGGGGGACGGAGGCATGGCTCACGCGCATGCGGCCTGGCCGGCGCTGGCGACGAATTCACCGAGCACGTGCGACCCCGCGACCGTCCTCGTTGTCGACGATGACCCCGTGGTACCGGCGATCCTGTCCAAGGCGCTCGCGGCCGGGGGCCGCCGGATCACGGTCTGCGACGACGGCGACGAGGCGCTGCGCCTCGTCCGGGAACAGCCGTTCGACCTCGTCATCTCGGACGTGCGGCTCGGCACCCAGGCGGACGGTCTCGACGTGCTGCGGGCGGCGAAAGAGGTCAACCCGTCGGGCCAGGTGATCCTGATCAGCGCCCACGGCTCGCTCGAAGCGACGGTCGAGGGCCTGCGGGCCGGGGCCTTCGACGTGATCGGCAAGCCGTTCGACGTGCGAGACGTGATCGACGCGGCCGAGCGCGCGCTGGCGGCCCGGGCGCAGGCGCTGACGCAGTCGCACTCGCGCGCGACGACGACCACCCTGCCGGCGGGCCTGATCGGGCGCTCGCGGGCGATGCTGGACCTGTACAAGCAGGTGGCTCTGGCCGCGGGCGCGGACACCCCCGTGATGATCGTGGGCGAGAGCGGCACCGGCAAGGAACTCGTCGCGCGGGCCATCCACGAGTAC
>JBGASI010000358.1:0-5336 GCA_044229815.1 Vicinamibacteria bacterium
CTTCTCGAAGGGCATGGTGCAGCGCGCGGGCCTGGCCCAGGCGCTCGTCAACGACCCGGAGCTGCTGATACTCGACGAGCCGATGTCGGGCCTCGACCCGGTCGGCCGCCGGCTGGCGCGCAACCTGATCCTGGCGCAGCGCAAGGCGGGCAAGACGGTGCTCTTCTCGACGCACATCCTCTCCGACGCGGAGACGCTGTGCGACCGCGTCGCCGTCCTGCGCGGCGGCCGCCTGCTGAAGGTGGGCGTCCTCGGCGAGCTGTTGAACCTCGACGTGACGCACCTCGAGGTGCTCGTGGCCGGGGCGGCGCTCTCCGCGCCGGGGCTCGCCGGGCTGGGCGCCCTCGAGCAGGTCGGCGACCGGCTGCGGCTCGAGATCCCGGACGGCGAGCTCGGGCGCGTGGTGGCGGCGGTCGAGGGCGCCGGCGGGCGGGTGCTGTCGGTGCAGCCGATCCGGCAGTCGCTGGAGGACTACTTCGTGCGGGAGATGGGCCTGGAGCAGCCCGGCGCCCGGGACGAGTGGGGAGAAGGATGAGCCGCGTCCTGGCCGTGGCCGCGAACACCTTCCGCGAGACGGTCCGCGAGCGGGTGCTCTACAACCTCGTGTTCTTCGCGATCGTGATGACCCTCTCGGGGATGCTGCTCGGCCAGCTCTCGATCCGCCAGGACGAGAAGATCATCAAGGACATCGGCCTCGCCGCGATGGACCTGTTCGGGACGCTGATCGCCGTCTTCATCGGCGTCGGCCTGATCGGCAAGGAGATCGAGCGGCGCAGCCTGTACCCGCTGCTCGCGAAGCCCCTGACGCGCTCGGAGTTCTACCTCGGCAAGTTCCTGGGGCTGGTGTTCACGCTGTTCGTGAACGTGTCGGTGATGACCGCGGGCCTCGTCCTGACGCTCGCCTTCACCGGCCGGCGCCCCGACCCGCTGCTGCTTGCGGCCGTCGGGCCGCTCTTCCTCGGGCTCGTGCTGACGGTCGCCCTCGCGATGCTGTTCTCCACCGTCAGCTCCTCGGCCGCGCTCGCCTCGGTGTTCACCGTGGTGGCCGTGGTGGCCGGTCGCTTCACGGACGTCATCCGCAACATGCGCGAGGTCGCGCCGGGCGTGCCGCCGTGGCTGGTGGAGGCGCTCTACGCGACCCTGCCCAACTTCCGCAACTTCGACTTCAAGGACCGCGTCGCCTACGGCGACCCGGTGCCGGCGGCGGTGCTGGGCTGGGTCGTCGTCTACGCCGCGGCCTACGTCGCCGTCGTGCTGGCGATCGGCCTCGCCTCCTTCCGCTCGCGGGATTTCCAGTGAAGCGCCTGCCGCTCCTGCTGGCGCTCGCCGCCTTCCCGTTGGTGCCGCTGAGCCAGGCGCGGATCGACGCGCGGCTCGGGGCCTTCCGTGCCCAGGAGGAGGTGCTCTACCTGTGGACGGGGGAGCACGTGAAGCGGCTGTTCCCGGGCTGCGAGGCGCTGGCCGCCGACATCTACTGGCTGCGCACGGTGCAGTACTTCGGCGGCGAGCGGCTCTACTCGCGCCAGAAGCGCTTCGAGCTGCTGCGGCCGCTCATCGACATCGCGACGACGCTCGACCCGCGGCTCGAGGTGGCCTACCGCTACGGGGCCATCTTCCTCAGCGAGCCCGCGCCGGTCGGGGCCGGTCGGCCGCGCGAGGGCATAGCGATCCTCGAGAAGGGGGTCGCGCAGCTGCCGAACGCCTGGCGCCTGCGCCAGGACCTCGGCTTCTTCCACCACATCTTCCTGGGCGACACGCCCCGCGCCGCCGCGATCCTGAACGAAGCGGTCCGCGTCCCCGGGGCCGCCTTCTGGCTGCGCACGCTGGCCGCCGACCTGCTGATGAAGGGCGGCAGCCGCGCCGACGCGCGCCGGATGTGGCAGCAGATGTACGACCAGGAAGAGACGGGCATCATCCGCGACAACGCGCGCCAGCGGCTGGAGATGATCGACTCGCTGGACCTGGCCGACGCGATCGCGGCCGCCGGGCGGGCGTTCGGGCGGCGCCATGGCCGGCCGCCCGGCTCGCTCGACGAGCTGCGCGCCGGCGGCCTGTGGCGCGGGCCGCTCGTGGACGTCTCGGGGACCCCGTTCAGCTATGATGCTGCCACGGGGCAGGTGGCACTCGCGCGCGAGTCCCCGCTCTGGCGCCCTGACTGATTCCATGGAGGATGTCCCAGGCATGAGCCTTTCCACCCTGAGCCGACGCGCCGTGCTGGTTGCCGGGGCGGCCCTCATCGCGACGGGCAGCGCCACTGCGCAGCCGGTCGCTCGCCCGGCCGAATCGCCGTCCAAGGGCGACGTCGTCCCGGTGTTCGAGACGATGGCGGTCGACGGCAAAGCCCAGAAGGTCGACTTCCCGAAGGGCTCGAAGACGGTGCTGCTCTTCTTCCTCAGCGGCTGCCCGGTCTGCCACCGGATGATCCCCGAGTGGAACAGGGCCTGGGAGCGGCGGCCGAAGAACCTCCGGATCTACGGCGTGATCATGGACCAGGAGCCGCCGAGCTTCTGGCAGGAGATGCCGGTGTCCTTCCCGGTGCTGCGCTCTCCCGGTCGCGACTTCCTGCGCTCGCTCAACGTCAACCGTGCGCCGCTGACGCTGCGCCTCGGCGAGGGAGGCCGCGTCGAGGACCTGGCCCTGGGCATCGTGGACCCCATCCGGCTCGGAGAGTTCTTCGCGCCCCCGAAGTGAGGGGTCTCAGGCCTTCTTCCAGACGAGCGTCGCGCGCAGCGCGGTGAGCGGCGCCGTCGCCGCGCTTGCCTCGTCGAGGGCGAGGCCGGGACGCACGAGAGCCGCCGGAAGCAGCGACCCGGCCCGGAAGCCGAGGCTGAGCAGGTAGGCAAAAGCGTTGTGGCGCCGAACTTCCGGCGGCCGCAGTCCCAGCGCGCCCCAGCGCTCGAGGGGCGTGTCGCGCACCATGCGCCAGGGCACGGCGGCGTCGCCGTCGAAGCTGTCCTTGCCGTGGCCCGGGAACGGCCGCCACGGGTCGACGCCCAGGCGGCAGTCCTCCTGGTGGAAGAAGCGGTAGACCACCCACGAGAGCGGGGTGATCCAGGGCTCGACGAACGCCACGCGGCCGTTCGGGCGCAGCACCCGCGCCGCCTCCGCGAAGAAGGCGGCCGGGTCGCCGAGGTGGTGCAGCACGTCGATCCCGACCACGGCGTCGACGATGCCCTCCGCCAGCGGCAGCCGGCCCGCGTCCGCGGCGAGTTGGTTCCACGAGGCCGCGTGGAGATCCGACGCCAGCCAGCGCACGTCCGGCCGTCTCTGCGCCGCGTGGCGGCCGAGGAACCCGGGGCCCGCGCCGATCTCCAGCACGCGGGCGCCCGGCGCGGCCGCCGCCAGCAGCTGCTCGAACCACGGCGCGTAGACCCGGGCGAGCACCGGCTTCGCCTGCCACAGGCGGCGGTGCTCGAGCAGCCGCTCCAGGCTCAACTCAGAGGAACTTGAGCTTGCGCGCGGCGAAGGCGCACATCTGCAGCAGCAGCCAGCCGTGGCTGAAGCGCGAGATGTTCGTCTCACCGTAGCGCCGCTCGTGGTAGCGCACCGCCAGGTCGACGATGCGGAAGTTGAGGCGCGAGGCCCCGAACAGCAGGTCGAAGTCGCCGAAGGGGTCGAAGTCGCCGAAGTACGAGCGGTTCGCGGCGATCCTGTCGTAGTCCTCGCGCCAGAGGGCCTTCGTACCGCACAGCGTGTCGCGCACCTGCTGGCCGAGCAGCCAGGTGAACGCTGCGGCGAAGAACTTGTTCGCCAGCAGGTTCAGGAAGCGCATCGCCTTGCCCTCCATCGGGTAGACGAGGCGCGAGCCGTTCACCAGCTCGCCCTTGCCGCGGGCGAGAGCGTCGACGAACTTGGGGACGTCGCCCGGGGCAACGCCCATGTCCGAGTCGAGGATCAGCAGCACGTCGCCCTTGGCCCTGGCGAAGCCGAGGCGCACCGCGTCGCCCTTGCCGCGGCCGGTCTGGCGCAGCAGCACCAGCGGCAGCTCGGGGTGCGCCGCCACTTCGCGCTCGATCACCGCGGCCGTGTCGTCCGTCGAGTTGCCCTCGACGAAGAGGAACTCGCTGCCGGCCGGCAGCTTCGGCAGGCTCGCCACGAGCGGTGCGATGTGGCCGGCCTCGTTGCGGCAGGGGATCACCACGCTGACGCTCGGCGAGGCGGGTCGGACGAACTGCCGGGCCGGCGACGGTCGCGCGATGATGCCGAACATCAGCGAGAAGGCGTCGGCGAGCGGCAGCCGCCCGACGTAGCGGTTCGCGAGGTCGGCGAGCAGGGGGATCCGGACCGGGCAGACGACGTGCGCGTCGTCGCGCACCACCTCGAAGTCCGCCAGGGAGAGCATGTTCTTGATCTCCTCGGGCGGCAGCCACGACTCGGCGGGCTGGCGGTACTTCAGGCCCAGCCCCTCGGCGAGGCGCAGCAGCGGCTGCCAGGCGCGGCTGTAGCTGTAGATGAGCACGCGGGTGCGCGAGTGCGAGACCGCGTGCAGCCGCTCGAGCAGGGCCTGCACGTCGGTCAGGTGAGTCACCACGTTGACCAGCAGCACGACGTCGAAGGGGCCGCCGGCCCGCGCCAGCACCGAGGGATCGCTCGCGTCACCCTCGAGGAACTGCAGCGTGCCGCCGCCGTGCCGCTCGCGCGCAGCGCGGATCGCGGGCGCCGAGAGGTCGATGCCGACGCCCTGCGCCGGTTCGAGGGCCGCGAGCAGGTCGCCCGCGCCGCAGCCCAGGTCGAGCACGCGCAGCCCGGTGGGCACCCGCACCCGCAGGATGCGCGTCAGGTAGTCGTAGTAGTAGCGGTGGCGCCGCCGCGAGCGTGCGATGCCCTCGGAGTGGCTCTCGTAGAAATGCCGGACCTCGTCCCGGATCGGGTCCGTGCCGCCCTCGGACTGCATGCCTTCGCGCATCGTCGCCGTGACGTTAACACGGCCGCTCGCGAGCGGAAACCCGCGCGGCGCGGGCGGCCGGCGCAAGCCGGCTGCCGGAGGCGGCCGCGGACAAGAAGTGGCGCCGTGACAAGAAGTGTCCGTCACTCTGCGCGCCGACCTCTGCCGCACCGCTGCCACGTAAGGACTTACGGCCGCCTGCCCGTGGTACGCAGATTGCACCAAGAGCACGGTAACCAGTTCCGCAAGTCCAAGAAAGGACAACAGCACAAATGAAGAACCAGAAGGGCTTCACCCTCATCGAGCTGCTGATCGTCGTCGCGATCATCGGCATCATCGCGGCCATCGCGATCCCGAGCCTGCTGCGCGCGCGCGTCTCGGCCAACGAGTCGGCCACGATCGGCGACATCCGCACCGTGATCTCGGGTGAGGCCGCCTACCAGTCCGCGAA
>JBGASI010000359.1:0-5315 GCA_044229815.1 Vicinamibacteria bacterium
CGGGCCCGAACGTGCCGTTCTCGCACTTCCCGGCGCCGGGGAGGGCTCAGCCTGTGCCGATCCGGCAGGCCGTCGGCTTCAGTCCCGGGGCTTCCCTGCCGTATCGGCAGGGCGCGGCGTCTCCACGGCCCTGAGCTGGTAACGCTGGATCTTCGTGTGAAGCGTGCGCAGGCCGATCCCGAGCACGCGGGCAGCCTCCGTGAGGGTCGGGTCGGCCTCCACGGTTCGCCGGATGATCTCCCGTTCGGCGTCTTCCATGCGCGTGCCCAGCGCGAGGCGGATCTCCGGGGCGGCGACGACCTCCCGCACGTTCGCGGGCAGGTCGCCCACGTCGATCTCGTCCTTCGTGCTCGTCAGCGTCAGGCTCTCCATGCAGTTGCGCAGCTCGCGGATGTTGCCGGGCCATGCGTAGCGCGCCAGCTGCGCTAGCGCGTCCGGCGTCAGGCGCTTCGGGCGAAGCCCGGCGCCGCGCGCGATGTCCTCGAGGAAGCGCTGGGCGAGCACCGGGATGGCGTCCTGGCGGACGCGCAGGGGCGGGACGGTCAGCGTCACGACCTTGAGACGGTAGTACAGGTCGGAACGGAAGCGCCGGGACTCGACGAGCGCCTCGAGGTCCGCGTTGCAGGCGGCGAGCAGGTGGATGTCGACGGCGATCTTGCGGGTGCCGCCCACTCGCCGGAACTCGCGCCGCTCGAGCGCCCGCAGGAGCTTGGCCTGGCAGCCCAACCCCATCTCGTTGACCTCGTCGAGGAAGAGGGTCCCGCCGTCGGCCGTCTCCATCACGCCTTCCTTGGTCCGGTCCGCGCCGGTGAAGGCGCCGCGCTCGTAGCCGAACAGCTCGCTCTCGAGCAGGGGCTCGGACAGCGTCGCGCAGTTGACCGCCACGAAGGGGCCGTCGCGCCGGGGGCCCAGCGTGTGGATGGCGTTGGCGATCAGCTCCTTGCCGGTCCCGCTCTCCCCGAGGATGAGCACGGTCGACTGGTGGCGGGCGAGGCGCTTCACGGTGTCGAACAGCTCGAGCATGGCGCGCGAGCGGCCGATCATGCCGAGCTCGTCCATCTCCGCGGTGGCCCGCGAGGGGGGCGTCGCCACGACCCCGCTGGCGCTCGCCCGCTCGATCGCCCGGCCGAGGCTCGCCAGCAGGCCGTCGGTCTGGATCGGCTTGGTCAGGAAGTCCGTGGCCCCGCGCTTCATCGCCTCGACGGCGGTGTCGACGGTGCCGAAGCCGGTGACGACGATGGCCGGCAGGCCCGGGTGCTGCTCGAGCACCGCGTCGAGCACCGCGGCCCCTTCCATGTCGGGCAGCTTCAGGTCGAGGATGAGGGCGTGCAGCTTCTCGCGGCGCGCCGCCGCGAGCGCCGCGCGGCCGTTCGGGGCCTGGCGCACCGCGTAGCCGTTCTTCTCGAGGACCCAGGCCAGGCTCGACCGGCTCTCCGCGTGGTCCTCGACCAGGAGGATCGTGCGCATCAGGAGGCCGGAGACGCGAGTGGCAGCGACAGCTCGGCGAGCGTGCCCTCGCCCTCACGGCTGCGGAGCACGAGGCTGCCGCCGTGGGCTTCCACGATGCGGCGGGCGATCGGCAGGCCGAGCCCGGTGCCTCCCTCGCGCGTGGTGAAGAAGGCGTCGAACACGCGGGGCAGGAGCTCCTCGCCCATCCCCTCGCCGCTGTCGCGCACGCGGATCGCGAGGGTCCGCGCGTCGCCCCCGCTCTCGAGCGCGATCGTCCCGCCTGACGGTGTGGCCTGCAGCGCGTTCAGCACCAGGTTGAGCACCGCGTGCTTGAGCTGGAAGCCGTCGGCCAGCACCGTCTCGGGCCCGCCGCCGGCCGCGGTCAGCGACAGCGACACCCCCTTGCGGCTGCACTCGGGGCCGAGGAACGCGACGAGGTCGGCCAGCAGCGGGCGCACGGCCACGGGCTCGCGGTTGAGGCGGGGCGGGCGGGCGAAGCGCAGGAACTCCGTGACGAAGTTGTCCAGGCTGCGCAGCTCGCCCGCGATCTTGCCGATCACCTCGAAGACGTGGCTGCCGCGGTCGGAGACGATCTCGGAGACCTCCTGCTCGAGGATCTCGAGGTTGATCTGCAGGGCGTTCAGGGGGTTCCGGACCTCGTGGGCGATGCCGGCGGCGATCGCCTCGACGAGAGGCGACTCTCCGTCCGTGGCCCTCGCCGGCCCCGCCGCGCCCAGGTCCACCCTTTCGCTCACGCTGACTTCATATTACGCCGCTCGCCGCGGTCCCGTCCGGCCGTTCACGGGCCGCGTGGTAGAATGGGATTACACCAAACCTAGTGCGGGCCCCCAGAGTCGCGGCGCGCTTCGGCCGCGCCTCTGCGTACCGGTCCCAAGACCGCCAGGCCTTCCCGCGCCGGGCCCAAGAGGCAGTGATGAACGTCTTCGCCAAGGTCGTGCACATGGTCCGCGTCTGGACGGGGCTGGCCGACGCCTCCGAGTCGCGCCTGACCCCGGGTCACGGCTGGCTGCTGCCGGCGCCGGTCGAAGCCCGGCAGCAGAGAGACGACAGCGCCGCGCGCCGCGCTGCGGTGGCCGCTCGGCGCGCCGGCGCCTGAGCCAACGAGCGCTCCCTCGCCCCGGCGAGGGAGCGGCTCCGTGGCGCGCTAGCCCTCCGCGCCCACCTGGTACGGGACGCTCGTGATCACGATCCCGGGCTGGAAGAGCAGGGCGAGGCGCAGCATCATCGCGGTCTGGGCGTGCAGGACGTTGTGCCAGCGCTTGCGCGGCACGAACTGGGGCACCACGATCGTGATCACCTCGTTGGGCTGGCTGCGCGCCGCGATCTCGCGGATGTAGCCGACCAGCGGCTCGACGAGCAGCCGGTAGGGGGAGTTGAGGATCACCAGCCTCACCCCCGCGCCCCACAGGCCCCACTTCTGCTGGACGGCCGCCGCCGACTCGGGCTCGGCCGAGACGTAGACGGCCGTCACGTCGTCCGAGAGCGAGCGGGCGTAGTGAAGGCCCGCCACCGTGCCGCGGTGCACCCCGCTCAGCGCCAGGATCACGCGGTGGCGGTCGACGCGCGCCGGGGGGCCGAAGTTGTCGAGCGAGAGCTGCGCCGCCAGGGCGCGGTAGTGCCGGTGGATCGCGTAGAAGGCGGCCACCAGCAGCGGGATCACGATCAGCACCACCCAGGCGCCGGTCGTGAACTTCGTGCTCGCGAAGATCACGGTCACGAGCGCGGTGATCGTGGCCCCGACGCCGTTGACGACCATCTTCAGCTTCCAGCGCGGGTCCGGCCGCAGCACCGAGCCGCGCTCGCGGATCTCCTGTCCCTCGGCGAGGCGCCCGCACTTCCTCCAGCGCAGCGCCATCCCCGCTTGCGAGAGCGTGAAGGAGAGGAACACGCCGATCGCGTAGAGGGGGATGAGGCCCGTGACGCTGGCCTGGAACACCACGATCAGCAGCGAGGCCACGATCGCGAGCACGAGGATGCCGCGCGAGTACACGAGCCGGCTGCCGCGGTAGGTGAGCTGCCGCGGCAGGAAGCCGTCCGCCGCCTGCAGCGCCGCGAGCCGCGGGAAGTCCGCGTAGGCCGTGTTCGCCGCCATCACCAGGATCAGCGTGGTCGCCCCGATCGCGGCCAGGTAGAGCAGGCCCCGGCCCTCGAAGGCGGCGCGGGCGAGCTGGGAGATGACCGTCTCGCGCTCCGAGGGCACCGCGCCGATCGGGCCCGCCAGGTAGCTGATCCCGAGGAACAGCGAGCCGAGGATGCCCGACATCCACATCAGCGTGACGCCGGCGTTGTGGCTGCGCGGCTGCTTGAAGGCCGGGATCCCGTTCGAGATCGCCTCGACGCCCGTCACGGCCGTGGTGCCGCTCGAGAACGCGTGCAGCAGCAGGAACAGGCCGAACGCCCGTGTCGTCTCGATCTCGAGCGGCGGCGGGTCGGCCAGCGGGTGGAGCGACCCCGTCAGGTAGCGGAAGAGCGCGACGCCGACCGTCAGGTACATCATGGCCACGAAGAAGTAGGTCGGCAGCGCGAAGACGAGGCCCGACTCCTTCACGCCGCGCAGGTTCACGAACATCACGAAGCCGACCAGCACCACCCCGAGCACGACGCGGTAGGCGAACACCGCGGGGAAGGCGGAGGTGATCTGGGCGACGCCGGACGAGATCGAGACCGACACCGTGAGGATGTAGTCCATCAGCAGCGCCGCGCCGGCCACCTGCGCGGCGAGGTCGCCGAGGTTGTCGCGGGCCACGATGTAGGCGCCGCCGCCGCCGGGGTAGGCGTGGATCGTCTGCTCGTAGGAGATCGTGAGGATCACCAGCAGGCCGACGATCGCGGCCGAGACCGGCAGCACCCACGACAGCGCCGCGGTGCCCGCCATCGCGAGGATGATCAGGATCTCCTGCGTGGCGTAGGCCGTCGAGGACAGCGCGTCCGAGGAGAAGACGGCCAGGCCGACGGCCTTGCCGATCGCCTGGTGGGGCGCGTCGGCCGTCGACAGCGGGCGGCCGATGAGCCAGGTTCGCCAGCTGGAGCTGCGGCGTGCCTCGGAGTCGCGCTGCATCTGCGCGGCGGAGGCGCTGGGACGGACGAAGGCGGACTGGCTCATGTTCGCGGCTGGCTCCTTCGGGGGGTGTCAGGCGGGGCGGTGGACGGCGCAGGTCCCGCGGTGCGCGCGACTCGCGACCGCGTCACGCGTCGACTTTCAGGCGGTAGCCGACGCCGGTCTCGGTCAGCAGGTGGCGGGGACGCGCGGGATCGTCCTCGAGCTTGTGGCGCAGCTGCGCCATGTAGACGCGCAGGTACTGGGTCTCCTGCAGGGCGCCCGGACCCCATACCTCGCGCAGCAGCTGGCGGTGCGTCAGCACCTTGCCCGCGTGCTGCGCCAGGGCGGCGACCAGGCGGTACTCGGTGCGGGTGAGCCGCACCTCCTCACCCCGGAAGTGGACGATGCGCGCGGCGAGGTCGATCCGCAGGCTGCCCGCCTCGACCACCGCCTCGCCCGAGTCCTGGACGCGCGAGCCGTGGCGCAGCGCGACACGCATGCGGGCGAGCAGCTCGCTCGTCCCGAACGGCTTGGTGAGGTAGTCGTCAGCGCCGGCGTCGAGCGCCTCCACCTTGTCCGTCTCCTGCCCGCGCGCCGAGACGACCACGATCGGCAGCGCGCTCCAGCCCCGGATCCGCCGGACGACCTCGACCCCGTCGATGTCGGGGAGGCCGAGGTCGAGCAGCACCAGGTCGGGCGCGCGCGTGGCGGCCTCGACGAGGGCGGCCTCGCCGGTCGCCGCCTCGATCATGCGATACCCGTGGGGAGGCAGCGTCGCCCGCAGGAAGCGGACGAGCTGCGGCTC
>JBGASI010000360.1:0-5311 GCA_044229815.1 Vicinamibacteria bacterium
ACGAGGGCGGCCACCTGCTCCTTGCTCTGGCCGCCCTGTCCCGCGCGCTCGAGGTGACGCAGGGCGGCGCGCACGGCGCGCGAGGGCGCGCCGGCCGCCCCCGGCCCGCGCAGACGGAGCCCGGGTGCGCGGCTCGCCAGCCACAGGCCTGCATGGAGGAGCACCACGAGCCCCGCCAGGATCGCCAGGGCGCGGCCCGACAGGGCGAGCGCCGAGGCCGGGCGGCGGTCGAGTTGCGAGCGCAGCGGCAGCGCGCCCGTCGCGACGCGCGGGCCGGCGGCGCTCGGCGCCGGCAGCCCGGCGGAGACCGTGCCTCCCTCGACCCGCAGCGAGAGGGCGGGCGTCTCGCGGCTGACGATGCGGCCGGCCGAGGGGTCGAACCAGGAGAACGAGAGCGGCGGGATCTCGACGGCGCCCGTCGTGTCGGGAACCACGACGAACTCCCAGGTGCGGGAGCCCTCGATGCCGTCGGCGGTCGCGCGCAGGTCCGTCCTGACCTGCGGCGGGTAGACCTTGGCGCCCCGCGGGGCCACCTCCGGTCCGCGCTCGATCCACTTCAGGTTGCCCTTGCCGGAGACGCGGAAGCGCAGCGTCGCGGCCTCGCCGAGCGGCACCGTCTGCCGGTCGAGCGCGGCGCTCACCTCGAAGTGACCGACCGCCCCGGAGAAGCCGGGTGCCTCCGGCAGCGGGTCCACGTTGATCGTCACGGGCTTCGTCGCGCGCTCGACGCTGCCGCCCACGTCGAAGAAGCCCTGGCGCGCGATGCCGATCCGGAAGCTGGCCGCCGGCAGGGTCAGGGCCCCCGCCCGGGTGGGAAACAGCAGCTTGCGCAGGATCGGGAAGCGCGTGAAGGCCTCGCCGCCGAGCGTGGCGGGCTCACCCTGGGGCTGCGGGCGCTCGAGGTCCTCGGCCCAGAAGCCGGCGTACTGCGGCGCGTCCTTGAGCTGCAGGTCGGAAACGGAAGCCTGGGTGTAGAGAACGTAGGTGAGCACGAGCGGTTCGCCCACGCGCAGCCGCGTCCTCGACGGCACGGCCTCCAGGACGAGCCTCGGCTCCCGGCCGCGGGCCTGCCGGCGGCCCAGCATCTGCTCGAACGGGTCGCCGAAGGGATCCTGGCCGAACGGGTCGACCCCGGCGCGCCCCTGCCGGCGCTGGGGCTCGGACGAGCGGAGGCTGCCCGCCACGACCTCGATCGGGATCGCCGGGGCCGACTGCTCGCCCGCGCTCACGGGTCCGATCTCGGCCTTGCCCACCGCGCGCGCCTGGAGCACGTACGTGTAGCTGCGGGACTGGGTCATCCGGCCGTTGAGGATCGAGACCTGGGTGGACTGCGACGGCCCGCCCACGATCTCGAGGTTCGTCAGCGCCGGCAATGCGACCTCGGCCGGCCCGCCGCTGCCCTCGATCGTGATCGTGAGCAGCAGCTGGTCCTGCACGCCGATCCGCCGCGCGTCGACCTCCGAGCGGACGTTGGCCGCGAGCGCCAGCGACGGCACGAGCAGCAGCGACAGCGCCGCGACGAGGGCCCGGGAGGGGCTCACCAGTCCTTCCCCTTCCGGCGCTGGGCGCGCTTGCTCTCCAGGAGCTTGCGCTGCTCGGCCTTCTCGTTCTGCTGCAGGGCGTCGAGCAGCTGCATGGCGCGCTCGCGCGGCATGCCTGTCTCCTGCCGGAAGCGCTGGTCGGCCTGCTCCTGCGGGGTCTGCGGCTGCTGTTGCTGCTTCTGCTGCTGTTGTTGCTGCTGCTGGTCCTTCTGCCCCTGCTGCTTCGGTTCGTCCTTCTGCTGCTGGTCCTTCTTCTGTTCCTTCTGCTGGTCGTTCTTCGGGTCCTGTTTCGGGTCGTTCTTCTGGTCCTTCTGGTCCTTCTGGTCCTTCTGGTCCTTCTCGTCCTGCTTCTGCTGCTGACGCTTCTGCTGCTCCTGCTCCTCCTGCTGCGCGCGCAGGGCGAGTTCCAGGTTACGTCGCGTGTCCTCGTCGCCCGGCTTCGCGCGCAGCGCGTCGCGATAGGCCTGGATCGCGCCCTTGTAGTCCTTCTTCTGGTAGAGGCTGTTGCCGAGGTTGAAGCGCGCCGCGGCGGCGACCGGCGAGGCCGGATCCGAGCCGAGGGCGCGGAACAGCGCGGCCGCCTCGTCGTAGCGGCCGTTCTTGTACAGCCCGTCGGCGGCGTTGAAGCGCACGACCGGGTCCTGGGGCCGGGCGCCGCTCGCCCGGTCGAAGGCCTGGAGCGCCTGCGGGTGGTTGCCGCGCTCGTACTCGCTGCGGCCCTCGCGGGTGGCGCGCCGCGGGCGCAGCAGGATCTCGTCGAGGACCGTGCCGCGCCTCTCCGCGGCGGGCGCCGCGGAGGGCGGCGTGGCCAGCTGGGCCTGGCCGCGGGCCTGCGCGGAGGCCAGCAGCACCGCCGCGACCACCACGGCGGCGCGGGCGCTCGAGGGCGGCACGGCGAGGCGTCGCCGCAGCGGCGGCGGCGGCAGCAGCAGCGCCGCGACGAGGCACGCGAGGCCGATCGCCAGCGGCACCTGGAAGCGCTCCTTGCGGCGATACGACCACTCCTGGGCGAGGGTCTTGCGCTCGAGGCCTTCGATCGCCGCGGCGAGGCGGGAGAGGCTGGTGTCGGCCGGGGTCAGGCGGAAGGCCTGGCCGCCGGTGCCGCGCGCGATCGACTCGAGGGCCTGCATGTCGAGACGCGACACGACCGGGTTGCCCGACTCGTCCTTCTTGTACCCGGCCACCTTGCCGTCGGCGTCGAGGCTCGGGACGGGCGCCCCGGCCTCGGTGCCGACGCCCACCGCCTGGACCACGACCCCGGCCTCCTTCGCCCGGCGCACCGCGTCCGGGATCTCGCCCTCGAGGTCCTCGCCGTCGGAGACGAGCACCATCACCTTGTTGCGGCGCTCCTTGTCGACGAAGGCGTCGAGCCCCTTCGCGAGGCCCACGCCGAGCGAGGTGCCGGGCGCGGGGACGATCCCGGGCTCGACGGTGTCGAGGAAGAGGCCGAGCGCGTCCGCGTCGAGCGTCAGCGGGACGAGCGGGTAGGCCTCGCCCTCGAAGGCGACGAGCGCGAAGCGGTCGCCCTCGAGCCGGCCGATCAGCTGAAGCAGCGCCTGGCGGGCGAGGAAGAAGCGGCTGGGCGCCACGTCCGGCGTCGCCATCGAGCCGGAGGTGTCGAGCACCAGCACGACGTCGACGCCCTCCCGCTCCACCTTCTCGCGCACGATGCCCCACTGCGGCTGTGCGAGGGCCACGATCAGCCCCGTCGCGGCGAGCGCGAGCAGGACGAGGCGCGCGAGGCGCCAGCGCTCGGCCGGCCGACGCACGACACGGTCCCACAGCGGGCGCGAGACGAGGCGCGCGAGGCCCTCGCGGTCGCGACGGGTGGCCCACGCCTCGGCGAGCCCGGCGAGCGGGAGCAGCAGCAGGGCGAACAGCCAGGAGGGCGAGGCGAAGATCACGCTTTCCCCCTCACGCCGGCACCACCCGCAGGCCCGCGGCCCAGGCGAGCGCGGCCCCCGCCAGGAGCGCGGCGGCGAGCCGCAGCACGGGCGGGAAGAGCTCGCGGTAGCGGCGGTAGGCGGCGGTCTTGATCTCGGTCTTCTCCAGGCGGTCGATGCGGTCGAAGATGCGGCGCAGCGAGTCGGAGTCGGTGGCGCGGAAGAACTCGGCGCCCGTGCGCTGCGCGATGCGCTGGAGCAGGCCCTCGTCGATCTGCACCTCGGTCAGCACCGTCTGCCGGCCGACCTCGCCCGTGAACGGGTTCTGGACCTTGACCGGCATCGGCACGCGCCCTCCCCGGCCGACCAGGATCGTGTAGACGCGCACCTCCATGGCCTTCGCCATGTCGGCCGCGGTGGCCGGGTCGATCTCGCCCGCGTTGTTGGCGCCGTCGGTGACGAGCACGATCACCTTGCTCTTCGCCTCGGAGCGGCGCAGGCGGGTGAGCGAGGTCGCGAGGCCGGCGCCGATCGCCGTGCCGTCGGGCAGCTGCTCGAGCCGCACGTCCTCGAGCTGGCGCAGCAGGACGGCCGTGTCGGTCGTCGGCGGCGCCTTCGTCAGGCTGCGGCCGGCGAAGATGACGAGGCCCACGCGGTCGCTGGTACGCCGCCGCACGAACTCGCCGACCACCTCCTTGGCCACCTCGATGCGGTTCCTCGGCTGGAAGTCCTCGGCCGCCATCGAGCCCGACACGTCGAGCGCCACCACGATGTCGACGCCCTGGGTGGTCACGTTCTCGCGCAGGACCCCGTGCTGCGGCCGCGCCAGGGCGACGGCGCCGGCCAGGAGCGCCAGCACCGCGAGCGCCAGGGGCAGCTGGCGCAGGCGCACGCGCCAGCCCGGCCGCAGCAGGCGCAGGCGCGCCGCGCCCGGGAAGCTCACGCTGCGCGCGAGGGGCCCGCGCTCGCGCAGCCAGGCGGCCACGAGCACGAGCGGGCCCGCGAGCGCGAGCCACAGCCACCCCGGGTCCTGGAAGCGAAAGCCCGCCCAGTCGCTCATGCGGCCTTCCCCTCGGGCGCGGGCTCGGGCGGGCGGAGCCGCGCCTCGAGCGCCGGCACGATGGCGCGCACCGCGGCCAGGTGCCGCTCCGCCTCGGCGGCGAGCGCCGCGCCACGGGCGAACTTCACGCGGTCCGCGGCCTCGGCCACGTCGCGCACGACCGGCAGCAGGTCGTTGCCGTGCGGGTGCCCGCGCAGGAACGCCAGCGTCTCGGCCGTGGTCATCTCCAGGACCGGGGCCGTGAGCCTGCGCTCGAGGTAGCGCTTCGCGATCGCCGTCAGGCGGATGTAGAAGGCCCGCTGCTCGACGGCGCCCGCCAGGGCGAGGGCATCGAGGGCGCGCAGGGCCTCGACGTCCGGCGGCACCGGGGGCTCGAGCTTCGCCACGGGGGGCTCGACTCGTCGGCGACGCCGCACGAGCCAGTAGACCAGGGCGGCGAGCGCGACGAGCGCGAGGGCGAGCGCCAGCCAGAACGGCCGGCCGATCGAGACGTCGAGCGGCCCGCGCACGTCCACCAGCTTCTGCTGCTTCGGGTCCTTCGGCAGCAGCGAGACGACGCGCAGGCTGAGCGGCGCCGTGGCGGCCTCGCCGGTGCTGCCGTCCGGCAGCCGGTAGCGAACCGGGATCGCCGGCAGCTGCGCCTCACCCAAAGCGAAGACTGTTGCCTCGTAGCGCTGCTCCCCGGGCGACGCGGGGCGGCCGGGGTCCGGCGCCAGGCGGCGCAGCTCGAGCGCCTCGGACGAGGCCTCCCCGGGGAACGTGTAGCTCGTGCCCTCGGGGCCGCGGGCGGCCAGGGTGAGCGTGAACGGCTCGCCGACCGTGACCTC
>JBGASI010000007.1:0-29389 GCA_044229815.1 Vicinamibacteria bacterium
CTGAGCGTGCTCGCCATGATCAGCGTGCTCCTCGCGCTCAACCCCGCGCTCGCGGCGCTGGCGCTGCCGGCCGTCCTGCCCGGGGCCCTGTGGCAGCGGCGCGCCACTCGCCGGGTCACCGACGCCTGGCGTCTGTGGACCCGGGTCGAGCGCGAGGCGTACAGCGTGCGTGGCCTGCTGACCGACCGTGCCTTCATCAACGAGACGAAGGCGAACGGCATGCGGCAGGCGCTCCTGCGTCGGCACCACTCGCTGGTGGAGCGGCGCGCCACCGCGATCAGTCGCATCCACCACGCGCAGGCGCGCGGATCGCTGCTGATCTCGATCGCCACCGGCGCCTCCTTGGTCGGGGCCTTCGGCATCGCGACCAGCACCGGCATCCGCCTCGCCGACGCCGGGCTGCTGGCCGCCACCGTGGCGGCCATCTCCTCGGCCACCTGGTCGGCGAGCGCGGCCGTGCGCACTCTCGTGGAGGTGGAGCGCCACTCCACCTTCCTGGCCGACTTCTTCGCGTTCCTCGCGGTGTCGCCGGCGCTGCCGGTGCGACTCGACCCGACCCCGCTGCCCGACGTGCTCGAGGACGGCCTGCGCCTCGAGGACGTCCACTTCACCTATCCGAACGCGACCGCCCCGGCGCTCTCGGGCGTCTCACTGCACCTGCGCCGCGGGGAGATGGTGGCGCTCGTCGGCGAGAACGGCGCGGGCAAGAGCACCATCGTCAACCTGCTGTTGCGCTTCTACGACCCCGCGGCCGGGCGCGTCCGCGCGGGAGGCGTCGACGTGCGGGACGTCGATCCCGACCAGCTGCGGCGGCACTTCGGCGTCCTCTTCCAGGACTTCACCCGCTACCAGTACACGGCCCGCGAGAACGTCGCGTTCGGACGTCCGGACGACGAGCCGGATCCCGCCGCGATCGCCGCCGCCCTGCGCGCCGCCCGGGCGGACGGCATCGTGGCCGCGCTGCCGCAGCAGCTCGACACCAACCTCGGCTGGCTGTTCGAGGGCGCCGTGCACCTCTCGGGCGGGCAGTGGCAGCGCCTCGCGCTCGCGCGCCTCATCTACCGAGACGCCCCGGTCTGGATCCTCGACGAGCCGACCTCCGCGCTCGACGCGGAGGCGGAGGCGGCCATCTTCGCCGAGCTGCGCGAGCAGCTGCAGGGCCGCATCGGCCTGGTGGTGTCCCACCGCTTCGCCACGGTGCGCACCGCCGACCGCATCCTCGTGATCGAGGGAGGCCGCGTGCTCGAGCAGGGATCGCACGAGCAGCTGCTGGCCCTCGACGGCCGCTACGCGCGGATGTTCAACCTGCAGGCGGCCGGCTACCGCTGACGGGCGCGCGCCGGCGCCGCGAGCACCGCCTCGCCGCTCGAGAACGTCGCGCTGGTCGTGAGGGCTGGGGCGCGTGCTCCCGTCAGGCGAGTGCTCCGCTGCGCGCCCGCGAAACTCAGTCCGGGTCAGGCTGTCTTGCTGACAGCGACCCACCGACTGCGAGCTTCTGAAGCACTGGTGTCAGCAAGCGCGCCAACACCTCGTGCCCTTGCACGGAGAGATGACCCAACGCCGACAAAGCCGAGCGCTCCTCATCGCTGCGCTCCAGCAGCTCGGGCAGCGGGTCGTACACCTGGCAGCCCGTGGCCTTGGCCAGCTCGCGGAAGCGCGCCTGATAGTGCCGCGGATCGCTCCTTTGCGGATTGCCCTTCGGCAGCAACGCCGTCTCGTGCGGCAAGAGCACGAGCAGCACCGGGGCCTGGCTCTCGCGTATCCACGTCGCGAGAATCTCGCGCAGGAGCAGCCACTCGGGCGTGCGAGGCGAGCTGTAGCCAGGCAACGGCTCGTACTTGCGGAACCGCGAGAGCATCGCCTTGGCGACCTTCCGCAGCGGCCCCTCCGGAACCAGTCGCCGCAGGAGCGACGCATGCCGCTCTGCTGGGTCGCGGAAGAACGAATACTCGCTGCCGTAGGTGTGGACATGCGGCAGCAGCTCCCTGGGCAGCGTCTGTGCCGTCCACGGCTGCTTGGGCACGGGGACGTTTCGCAGCACCAGCCCATCGTCGCCAAGCTCGTAGTACGGCTTCGCGCGATAGACCTCTTCACCCGTGAAGTCGCGGGTTCGGAGCACGCGCGCCTTGAGACGACGGATGTTCTCGACGAACAGGCCAATCACGATCAGGTCGTGCTCGACGGCGCCAAAGTCGTGGCAGGCCAGAAACTGCTGGTCGGTCCCGCTGCCCGAAAGGCCGTAGTTGTAGATCTCGAGGCCAGGCACGGCCTTTTCGAGTAGGTCGCTGTACCGCTTTGCGTTGGCCGTGCCGTCGCCGGCGGTTTGCGAATCACCAAACAGCAGGGCGCGGAAGGCCCCTGGCGCTCGCTCGCGGACGAATTCGCGCTCCGAGCGAAAGCCCGCGGCATTGGTGCGAACGAGATAGCCGCCACTCGCGCCCTTCACGCGGAGCTTCGTGCTCGGCATGTACGTATAGCCGATGCGTGGGTGATACCGCATGAGCGACTTGGAGATGCTATGACTCCTGCTTCTTGCCGTAGCGCTTGGCCATCCGCTCGCGGCGGCCGACCACGATCTCGAAGTGCGTCTTGGGCCAGTCCTTGTAGTAGTCCGTCTGCCGCAATGACTCGGAGCCTTTCAGCACTGCATCGAGACTGTTCGCGACCACGACGAAATACGGGTTGCCGTTGGATCCCGGATAGCGGCTGAGCATCGTCTTCGTGACACCGGTGTTCAAGAAGAGGTTGTCCGGGATCAGGTCCCGGTTCAGCGACTCCACGAAGTCACTGATGCCCCACGCCTGCTGAATGCGCGGCGGAAAGGCCATGACGCGGGTCGTCAGCGTCGGCGTGTCGCGCATGTTCTCGGCGCGCTCGCGGATGAAGCGCCGCACGTCGCCGGACTGCCACACTGCCACGTCCACCGTCTCCTGGAGCAGCGCCTTCTGGGCGAAGGGACAGGGCGGGAACTTGGCGCCGTAGAAGTCGTTCTTGACGGCCACGAACTCCCGCATCCAGACCCAGATATCCGACGCGATCTGCTCGTACACGGTCGGGGTCTCATCCATGGCGCGCCTAGAACAGGGTGTAACAGAAGATGTCGACGCTGCCGTCGTCCGACGCCGCTTCGTCGCGCAGGGCGTCGGCGATGGCCTTCAGGCGCGGGCCTGCACCGGCCAGAGCCATCTCGCCCTCTGCCCTCCAGAATGACGTCAGCGCGTCCACGAGCCCCCCGGCGCTGCCCCCGCCGGGAAACTCGAAGTCGGCAGCGGACATCACGGAGACGCTCGATCGCGTGAAGTAGCTGGTTGCCGAATCATCGCGCCACGCCGGAAAGTACGGCCGGGCGCCCGCGTTGCGGCGTGCGTTCGCCGAGGCTGCGAGCACCTCGTCGAAGAGCGCGCCTGACAGGGTCGTCGAACGATCCGCTGGCTTGTCAGTCTGGTTCATACTCGTTCTTCCATTGCGCGTCGGTCGCCTGCGCCGGCTGCTCGTTCTTCCACAGAAGGCGATCCTCGAGAACGAGGAGGTCCATTCCCGTCCGCATGAAACAGCGGTACGCATCCTGCGGCGTGCAGACGATGGGTTCGCCGCGGACGTTGAACGAGGTGTTCACCAGCACCGCGCAGTCCGTCTTGGCATGGAACGCGCGCAACAGACGGCGGAACTCGGGGTTCGCATCCTCGCCGACCGTCTGCACGCGCGCGCTGTAGTCGACGTGCGTCACGGCCGGGATGTCGCTGCGGGGCTGGTTGAGAATCACCAGCATGTCGTCGCCGTCCGTGATCGGCCGCTGCATCGGCCGCCGTCTGTGCGTCTGCACCGGGGCGGTCAGCAGCATGTACGGGCTCGCGCCGTCCAGCGCGAAGTACTCGGCCGCGTGCTCGGCGAGAACCGACGGCGCGAAGGGCCTGAAGCTCTCGCGGAACTTGATCTTCAGGTTCATGCGCGCCTGCATGTCCTGCTGGCGAGCATCGCCGAGGATCGACCGCGCGCCCAGGGAGCGCGGGCCGAACTCCATGCGGCCGCTGAAGAAGCCCACCACCTTGCCTTCTGCGAGCGCGTCTGCGATGAGCGCCGCGCGTGCATCCGGATCGGGGACGTGATGACTCGGGGCGTCCTGCCGGTCCACGAAGTCCTCCACCTCGAGCGTGGAGAACGCGGGGCCGAGGTGGCCGCCGTTCAGCGCGTCCTTTCCGGGCGTCACCTTCCGCGGCGCGCCGAAGAGCTGATGAGAGGCCAGTAGCGCTGCACCGAGGGCACCACCCGCATCGCCAGCGGCGGGCTCGACGAACAGACCCTCCAGCTGTGACTCTCGCAGCACACGTCCGTTTGCCACGCAGTTCAGCGCGACGCCTCCCGCCATCACCAGCGAGCGCTCCCCGGTGAGCCGCGTGACGTGCGCGACCAGCTTGAGCACGATCTCCTCAGCCACCAGCTGCACCGACGCGGCCAGATCCATCTCCCGGCGCGTGATCATCGCCTCCGGCTTGCGGGCCGGTCCGCCGAAGAGCGCGTCGAAGCGCGGATTCGTCATCAGTGGCGAATCGAGGAAGCCGAACATGCTGGTGTTCAGGCGGAACGAGCCGTCGTCGCGGATGTCGATCAGATTGTCGCGGATCAGGCTCGCGTAGCGCGGCTCCCCATAGGGAGCGAGGCCCATGAGCTTGTACTCGCCGGAATTCACCTTGAAGCCGCAGTAGTAGGTGAACGCGCTGTAGAGCAGCCCGAGCGAGTGCGGATAGCGCAGCTCCTCGAGCAGCTCGATCCGCGATCCGCGGCCGACGCCGAGCGTGCAGGTCGCCCACTCGCCGACGCCGTCGATCGTGAGGATGGCGGCATTCTCGAATGGGGACGGATAGAAGCAGCTTGCCGCGTGCGCCATGTGATGCGGCGTGACGAGCAGCCGCGGCACGAGACCGAGGCACGCCTCGAGCTGCTGTTCGAGACATGCCTTGGTGCCGAGCAGGGTGCGGCAGGCAGCGACGAACTGCTCGCGGCCCGATGGCGCCACGCTCACCGCATTCTTCGCGACGCGGTCGAGAGTCAGCAGCGGGTTGTCATAGAAGACGACCGCGTCGAGTTCCGAAGGCTCGATGAACGCTTCACCGAGGCAGTAGTTGATCGCGTGCTGCGGAAAGCGCGGATCGTGCTTCTTGCGCGAAAAGCGCTCTTCCTGCGCGGCGGCGAGGATCTCGCCGTCACGCACCAGCGCCGCGGCCGAGTCGTGGTAGAACGCAGAAATCCCGAGCACATAGGCCATTCGAGCACTCTCCTCGGCGGCAGCTGGGGTTGAGGATTGGTAGGATACACCGACAAGTGAGTGAAGCTCAGGCTGCTGTCACGGCCGCAGCGCGTCGCGGAGTCGCTCAGGCGCGCCGCCTCCGCGGACTACGAGCGGCCGTGGCAGGCCGGACGGCAGGGCCGGCATCGCCGGGCGGCCTCAGGAGGCCCAACACCTCCTCGCTCTCCGGGACGTGGGAGTGCGGGTACCAGACGAGCACCTCGGCGATGCCTTGCAGGGCCCCCCAGAAGGCGATCGCCAACGCCTTCGGATCCCCGACGCGGATCTCCCCGCGACGCTGACCGCGGGCGATGAGGGGCACGCTCGCGTCAGCGACAGGATCTGGTTCGCGAGCAGGAACAGATCCCGCGTGCCAGCGTCCCCCATCGACTCCAGGATCGTCGCCGCAACCGCCGCGAACGTCTCGAGCGGCCGCGTGGCGGAAGAGAGCCGTCGCGCGAGCGAGGCGGTCGCCGCGTCGATGTTCCGGGCGTGCTCCTCGAGGAGCGCCTGCTTCGAGGGGAAGTAGTGGAACATCAGGCCCACGCTCAACCCGGCGGCGTCGGCGATGTCCCGTACGGTGGTGCCGGCGTAGCCTCGTCGGACGAACAGCCGGAGGCTGATCTCCTGGAGGCGGCGGCGCGTCCTGTCCCGCGCCTGGGATCGCGCGGATGCCGCCTTCAGAGACATGGGGCGCGCATCAGGCCTTCTGCCTGAGCAGGGCGAGGCTCACGGCCAGGATCCAGGCGACGAACAGGCCGCCAGCAGGCAGAGCGCCGTCAGCAGGCGGGCCAGCGGTCCGAAGATCAGGATGGCGCTCTCCCCGCGCCCGCCCAGCGTCGTCGGGTCGAGGCGGCCATCCGTCCCCAGGACGGCCCCGACCTGGATGGAGATGGAGCCCCTTTCGTTGAGCATCTGCTCAACGAAGCCTACGGAACACTGGGCCCGCCTGTCAACCTGCCTCGCGCCAGCGCCCCCGGGGCCGGCCGGTGAGCCGCAGAGCGAACCGCCAAGGGATCGCTTTCCGCGGCCTGGCGGACGCTCGATATAACTAGTGAAATCCCGTGCGAAACGACACGCCCGCTTTGTCGTTGAGGGTGCCTGGGACGGGGACTACCGTGCTCCCGCGATCGGCGTCGGCGCGGCGCCTCCAGCGAGGCGTCCGGTGGCTGCTGCCGGTTCGCGACGAAGGAGCGGGGCCATGATCGACCAGAAGGACCTTCTCGCGAGCGGCCGGGTGAGGCTCGCCGCGCTGGTGATGGCGGCCGGGATGGGCGCAGCGATCCCCTGGCTCGCCTCGGGTGCTCCGCTGCGGCCCGAGTCCGAGCCGCCCGCGCTTCGCACCGTCGTGGTCGAGGACTTCGAGGCCTACGCCACCACGGAGGCGCTGGCGAAGGCCTGGTACACGGTCTGGCACGGCGGAAAGATGCGGCAGAGCCTGGAGACCGCCATCAAGGGCGGGGGGCGCCAGGGCCTCAAGTGCGAGTACAGCACGACGAAGTCGGCCGACAGGTTCTACGCGCCGATCTGCCGCGTCTCGAGGTGGGACCTGTCGGGCTGCAACGTGCTGAAGCTCTGGCTGAAGCCTGACGGCTCCGGCCGCCAGTTGATGGTGCAGCTCAACATCGCCAACAAGGAAGGGAAGAACATCCACGACCTCTGGGAGCACTCGTTCACCCTGGCGAAGGGCGATGCGTCTGCACGCGTCCTGACGGTGCCGTTCGACGAGCTGGTGCACGACGTGAAGTACGCTGACGCGCCGGACGTGAGCCCGGTCTTCAAGCCTGAGTCGGTGATCGAGGTCGCGCTCTACATCGGCGGCAAGGAGGACGAGCCCGGCGACGGCGTCTACTACTTCGACGACTTCGTCGCGAGCCGGCAGGACTGACGGCGCGACACAGGATCTCGTGAGACGCGTCCTCTTCATCGGCGGACCAGGCAACCTCTCGGCCCCGGCTGCGGCCCAGGTTCTCGAGCGCGGGCTGGAGCTGGCGATCTTCACGCTGCCGGAATCGCCGGCTGGAGGGCTCGAGTCCCGGGTGCGGTTCTTCCGGGGCAACCGCGACGACACGGTCGAGCTGCAGAAGGCCGTCGCGGCCTTTCGCCCCGACGCGGTCGTGGACTTCGTCTGTTTCCGGCCCGAGCAGGCCGCGGCCGCGGCGCAGCTGCTGGCCGGGGCGGTGGAGCAGTACGTCTTCGTCAGCACCGTGGACGCCTACGGCTACCCGCTGTCGCGCCTGCCCATGCGCGAGAGCGACCCGCTAGGGACTCCGGTCGGCGGCTATGCCGGGCTGAAGCGGGAGTGTGAGGACGTTCTCGCGAGCGCTGCCGCCGAGGGCCTCCCGCTCACCGTCGTCCGGCCCTCGTACTCGTTCGGCCCGGACTTCCTGCTCGCCTTCATCAGCTACCCGGGCGCGTCGCACTTCGTCCCGCGGTTGCGCGCCGGGCTGCCGATCCTCGTCCCGGGCGACGGAACGACGCTGATGCACCCGGGGTGCGCCGCGAACGCGGGACGCATGATCGGCTGGATCGCCGCCTCCACCGCGTCGGTGGGGAAGCGCTACAACATTGCCCACGACACCTTCACGACGCACGACGAGTACGTCCGCACGATCGCCCGGGTAGTCGGGGTCGAGCCGCGCCTGGTCCACGTGCCGACGGATCTGCTGCTCGCGCTGGGCAGCCCCGAGGTCGACACGTCGGTGGTCCCCACGCTGCACCGCTTCAACCTGGCGTTCTCGGTCGAGCAGTTCCGTGCCGACTTCCCGCGTTTCACCTGGGAGGTGTCGATCGAGGAGGGCATCGCGGAGCACCTCGCGCACGCGCAGCACGCGGGAGCGATTCCTGCCGAGTGCCGGCCGGCGGTCGAAGACCGGATCGTCGAGCTGTGGCAGCGGCATGCCGAGCGGATCGTGGCGGAGTTCCAAGGGAAGCGAGGTCGTCTGTGAGCACTCTGTCGCGCCGCGAGAAGCTCGGCTACAGCCTGGGTGAGATCGGCAGCACCTTCGGCTGGCAGGGGATGATGTTCTACCTCGGCATGTTCTACACCGACGTCTTCGGCCTGTCGGCCGGGGCTGCCGGGGCGATCCTGTTCCTGCCCAGGTTCCTCGACGGCTTCGTCGACCCGATGGTCGGGGCGATGGCCGACCGCACACGGTCGCGCTGGGGCCAGTTCCGTCCCTACCTCCTCTTCGCGGCAGTGCCCTACGCGCTGCTGATGCTGCTCACCTACAGCACGCCGAGCTTCGGTCCCACGGGCAAGGCGATCTACGCGCTCGTCACCTGCACCGCCTTCATGATCGTCTACTCGCTGGTGGCTGTGCCCTTCACGGCGCTGGGCGGGGTCCTGACCGAGGACCACGTGGAGCGCACCAGCCTGCAGTCGTACCGCTTCATGATGGCGTTCGTCGGCGGCCTGATGGTCCGCGGCCTCACCAACCCGCTGGTGAAGCTGTTCGGCGGACACGACCCGAGCGCACGCGCCACGACGCCCGCCGCGCAGCAGGGGCTGCAAACGGGCTTCCTCTGGACGATGGGCATCTTCGGCCTGATCTCGATCGCCACCTTCCTCGTCGCCTTCGCGACCACGCGCGAGCGCGTCAGCCCGCCGAAGGCGCAGCGCAGCTCGCTCTTCACCGATCTCACCGACCTGCTCGGCAACGGCTGGTGGCTGCTCCTGAAGCGCGTCGCCAGCGCGCTGCGCGGTCTGCGCGGCCGGACGCCGCTCGCGCTCGAGCCGCGCAAGGCCGCCAACACGCCGTGGGTGGCGATCTTCGGAGTGGTGACGCTGAACCTCGTCTACGTCGGCGTCTTCAGCACCGCCATCGCCTACTACTTCAAGTACTTCGTGACCGCGCGCTCGCTGGTGCTGTTCGGCCGGGACACCGGCTACGACCTGATGTCGACGTTCAACGTGTTCGGTTCGCTGGTGATCATCCTGGTCCTGGCGTTTCCGACGACGAAGCTCCTGGTGAAACACCTCGGCAAGCGGAACACGCTGATCGTCGGCTACAGCCTGGTGAGCCTCTCGATCGCCGGATTCTGGCTCTGTGGCCCGCAGGACGTCGGCCTGATCCTGTTCTGCCAGCTGGTGCAGTCGGCAGGGGCGGCGCCGACGATGCCGATCCTCTGGTCCATGTACGCCGATGCCGCGGACTACTCCGAGTACGTGAACCGCCGGCGTGCGACGGGCCTCGTCAGCTCCGCCGTCGGCATCGGCCTCAAGGCCGGGATCGCCCTGGGCGCGGCCATTCCGCTGTGGGTGCTGCAGTCGATGGCCTATCAGCCGGATGCGCCGGCGCAGTCCGCCGAGGTGCTGCGGGCGATTCGTCTCTCGATGAGCCTGATCCCCGCCGCCCTCGCGGCGCTGACCGTCGTGGCCTGCCTGTTCTACCGGCTCTCGGACCAGCGGATGAACGAGATCCAGGCCGAGCTGACGCGCCGACGCGAAGCCGAGCGGGCGGCCTGAGGCGTCGCTACAGCGAGCGTCGACGGACCAGACGGAACGGATTGAGGAGGCGGTCGTCGCTTCCGCCGATCACGAGCTCGGCCATGGTCCGTCCCATGGCCTCGAAGTCGGTCGACACCGTGGTGATTCCGTCGGCGGCGATGGCCATCAGCGGGGTCTCGTTGAACGAGATGATCCCGACCTGACGGCCGAGCGTCAGCCGCTGGCGCCGCGCCGCCTCGACCAGCCGGACCAGATCGACGTCGTACGACGTGAGGAAGCACTGGCCGGCCCGGAGCCGCAGCGCCGCGGCGGAAGCCGCGCTGTGGAAGCGGAGGCCCGAGGCGAGGCAGAAACGGCGCAGTCCCGCCGCCACGGCGTCGCGGATGGCACCCACGTAGGCGTTGCCAGGCCTGCCCCAGACGAGGACCAGCTCGGTGTACTTCTCCATGAGGTCCGCGGCGGACATCAGCGAGTCGAAGATCTCGCCCTCGAAGTCCTGGCAGACGCAGGGGTACTGCTCGCGGAAGAGCTCCCAGCCCAGGTCGAGGACGTAGACGCGCGCGTCCGCCAGCGTGTCGCGCAGCCACGCCCGGTGCTGTTCGTCCGCCAGCGGCATCAGCACGTAGTCGGTGTAGCGGCCGGCAGCCTGCTGGACCAGGGTCCGGAAGACCGTGCTGTCGAAGTGGTGGAAGTAGACATCGACGATCGCGTCCTCGCCCAGGGTGCGGCAGAACGCCTCGAACAGCACCTCCTTGTAGGCGGTCAGCCCGTCGAGCAGCAGGAAGACGTGGTGCCGCGTGAGCGCGGGCAGGGCCGAGACGTAGTAGCCCTTGCCGGGGTGCGAGGCGACGATTCCGCGCGCCTTGAGCTCGCGGTAGGCCTTGAAGACGGTCTCGCGGGAGACGGCGAGTTGGCGCCCCAGCTCGTTCATCGACGGGATGGCCAGGCCGGGGCGCAGTTCTCCCCGGCGGATGGCATCCTGAACGGACTCCACGATCTGCCGGTACTTCGGCGCCGCCCCTGCGCGCAGGCGCAGGACGCCATCCGCTCGCGATGTCATCGACGGCCAGTCCGGTACGGACAGGTTCGGTTCATGCGGCGCAATGCTGCGCGCGGACGCGGCCGGATGCAAACGTGCGCGCTCGCCCGGCGGGCGCTGCAGGTCGCCGGGCGTTTCCCCGGCCGCCGGGTCAGGCGAGAGCCAGCCGCCGCCTCGCCTCGTCCAGCATCTCCTTCGTCGCCGTGGCGCCCGAGCGCGTGCATCCGATCTCGCGGACCCGAAGCAGACGGTCGAGGTCCCGCACGCCGCCGGCCGCCTTCACCTGTACGTGCGCCGGCGTGTGCTTTCGCATGAGGATCAGATCCTCGTCCGTCGCGCCGCCCGTGCCGAAGCCGGTCGAGGTCTTGACCCAGTCGACGGACAGCTCGCCGCAGATCTCGCACAGCCGGATCTTCTGTGCGTCGTCGAGGTAGCAGTTCTCGAAGATCACCTTCAGCCGGGCGCCCCGGGCGTGCGTCGGCTCGAGGACGGCCCGGATGTCGTCGCGCACGTAGCTCCAGTCGCCGCTGCGGACCTTGGAGACGTTCACCACCATGTCGAGCTCGAGGCCGCCGTCGCCCAGTGCCTGCTCCGCCTCCAGCGCCTTCACGCGCGTGGTGTTCGCGCCGTGGGGGAAGCCGATCACGGTGCTGGCGGCCACGCGGCTGCCGGCGAGCAGCTCGGCGCAGCGTTTCAGGGCGTAGGGCAGGATGCACACGCTCGCCACGTCGTACTCGCGGGCGAGGAGACAGCCGGCTTCGAGCTCGGCCTCGCTGAGCATGGGACGCAGCAGCGAGTGGTCGATCATCTTCGCGACGTCATCGTAGGTCCAGGACAAGCAATGCCTCCAGCTTCGTTGGGATCGTCCGTCGCAAGGCTCTCGGCGCGTCGAGGGCGCGACTTCGCTCGCGTGCCGAGAGTAATGCGAGCGCCACCCTTGTCTCAACGGAGAAGGCGGGTCGGAGTTGCCTGCGGCTATACCACGTTATAGTGGGCGCATGTCGAGGCCGCGCAGCCGCCCCGCGCTCGAGCGCGCCAGGGACTACCTGCTGGGCCTGCTGGCGCAGAGAAGGCCCGACCACGCGCAGCGCCTGCCCGGGATCCGCGAGCTCGCGGCCGCCGCCGGCGTCTCGCACGTCACGATGTGGAAAGCGGTGCAGACGCTGAAGCAGGAGGGCGCCGTGCAGACCGCGCCGGAGAGGAAGATCTTCGCCGGCCCGCTCGAGCCGCCTCCCGCGCGGCCGGCTCAGCCGATCCCTTCGGCGCCGCCCGCGCGGCCCCGCTGGCAGGAGCTGCGCGAGGTGATCAGCGCCGACCTGCTGGCGCTGCGCCTGCCCGCCGGCGCAGCGTTGCCCTCCACGAAGGAGCTGTGTGCGCGCTACGCGACCGGGCGCGTGTCCGTGGGCCGTGCGCTGCGTGCCCTCCTGGCGGAGGGACGCCTGGAGCGCGACGGTCGCCGGCTGCGCACACGGATGGCGGTCAGCCGCGTACGTCAGGCGACTGTCGTCTTCGTCGCGGAGCAGCTGGGCGGCGACGCGCTCGGCGACGTGGCTCCGCGTTCGCTCGAGCTGTGGCGCGACCTCGAGCGCGCCTGCCGGCGGCGAAAACTGCGCCTGGTGGCCCGCTCGGCGCAGGACTGCATGGCCAGCGTACGCGACGGCGCGCCCGAGCCGGGGGTCATCGGGTACGTGGTCCGCAACCTCGAACTCGAGATCGTCGCGCGGGTGCTTGCCGCCCTGGCCCCCACGGGGCTGCCGGTGGGACTGGTGGACGAGGTGGGGCTCTCGCGATCCCTCACCTGGCCTCAGCGCTCCAGCCGCTTCCGCAGCCTCGCGATCGCTCACAGCGACCGACCTGGACGGGAGGTGGCCGATCACCTCCTCGCGCTGGGGCACCGGCGCGTCGCGGTCTTCTCGGCGTACGGCGGCGCCGACTGGAGCGACACGCGCCTCCAGGGCATCGTCGAGGCCTTCCGCAGCGCCGGGCTGGCGTCCAGCATCGAGACCTTCGTCTCTCCGAGCTTCCCGGGCGACTTCGTCCAGCGCCAGGCGATCACCTCCACGGCGGGCTACGAGGCGCTGCTTCGGGGGACGCAGGGCCTGCTCGACGCCCTGGACCCGCAGCGTGGCCGCGATCCGCACTCCCTGCATGCGGACCCGTTCCTCCCGTTGCTCATTCCCTCGCAGGTGGCGGGCTGCATGCGCCCGCACTTCGAGCGCGCGCTGCGTGAGCGTTCTTTCACCGCCTGGGTCGGCGCGAACGACTTCGTCGCCCTGGCCGCCCTCCGCTTCCTGGCCCAGGCCGGCCGGCGCGTGCCGAAGGACGTCTCGGTCGTGGGCTTCGACAACAACCTCGACGCCCTGCGCAGCGACCTGACCAGCTACGACTTCAACATCCCTGCTCTCGCCAACGCGCTCGTCGAGCACGTGACGTCGTGGCGGACACGGTCAGGTCGGGACCGCGGTCCGATCCTCGAGATCCCAGGCACGCTCGTCGAGCGCGGCAGCCTCGGCCCGCCCGCTGCGCGGCGCTGACCCACTCGGGCGGCCGCGCGAGAGCACGTCGTGGCGAACCGCGCGAAGAGGCGCAACGACCCCGCTATAACAAGGTACGTTCGAGAGGTCCGCTCGTCGCTCGTCGCCCTTGTGGACGCGCGAGGCAGGCCGCTAGTCTCGCGTCGGCGAGGTGTCATGGGCAACACGAAGAGGGCGCTCGCGAACGCCTACGGCTACTACGACGCGGGGGCGCGCGAGTACGTGATCACGCGTCCCGACACTCCGACGCCGTGGTTCAACTTCATCGGCGAGGGTCGCTACGGCGGCATCGTCTCGAACGCCGCCGGCGGCTACGCCTTCGACCGCGACCCGAAGAGCCGGCGCGTCTCACGCTATCGCTACAACGGGGTCCCGGCCGACCAGCCCGGTCGCTACGTGTATCTCAGGGACATGAAGACCGGGGAGTACTGGAGCCCGACGTGGCAGCCGACACCGCGCGCCGATCTCACGGCCTACGAGTGCCGCCATGGCGCCGGCTACACGCGGATCAGCGGCACGGCGCACGGGATCGAGGCGAGCCTGCTCTACTTCGTCCCGCCATCTCCCGCCGACGAGCCCTGCCCGTGCGAGGTCTGGGTGCTGAGCGTGCGCAACGCGGGCCGGAAGCCCCGGCGGCTCCGCGCGTTCTCCTACGTCGAGTTCAGCTTCTGGGACACCCTGACCGACCAACTGAACCTCGACTGGGGGCAGCACATCGTCGAGGCGGCCGTCGAGGACGGCATCATCCGCTCGAGAACGCGCTTCCTCTCGACGACCACGTTCTTCGCCTCGAACGCCCGGCTCGCCGGCTTCGACACCGACCGCGAGGTCTTCGTCGGTGTCGGCCGGGACCTCTCGAACCCGGTCGTCGTGGAACGTGGGAAGCCCGGGGGCAGCGTGGCCGCCCGCGGAAACACGATCGGCTCGCTGTGCCACGAGCTGAAGCTGCGGCCCGGCGAGGAGAAGCAGGTCGTCTTCGTGATGGGCGTGACCGACGAGCCGCAGCGGATCCCCCCGGCGGTGGCACGCTACCGCGACCTCGGCAACGTCCACTCGGCCTTGGCGGCGCTCCGCGCCGACTGGGACGACTACCTCAGCCGCTTCACGGTCGAGACGCCCGACCCGGTGCTGGACGCCATGGTCAACGTCTGGAACCCGATCCAGTGCCGAACGACGCTCTACTGGTCGCGCTTCGTGTCGGGCTACGAGACGGGGACCGGCCGCGGCATGGGCACGCGCGACTCGGCCCAGGACACGTTCGGCACGGTCCACAGCGCCCCCGCTCGCGCGCGCCGCAATCTCGACGTGCTGTGGCATCTCCAGTACCAGGACGGCCACGCCTGGCACCAGGTGATGCCGCTGACCGGCGAGGGCGGCCCGGGGCTCGCGGCGGAGTTCCCAGAGTGGCCGCAGTGGTTCTCAGACGATCACCTCTGGCTGGTGCTCGGCGTGTGCGCCTACCTGCGCGAGACCGGCGACTACGCCTACCTCGAGGCGAAGGTCGCCTACTGGGACGGCGGCGAGGACAGCATCTGGAACCACATGATGCGGGCGGTGGAGTTCACGCTCGCTCACCGCGGACCCCGCGGTCTGCCCCGGCTCGGCTTCTCCGACTGGGACGACACGATGAACCTCGACCACGGCAGCGGCAAGGCCGAGAGCGTGTGGTCGGCTCAGCAGTTCTGCCGGGCGATGCTCGACCTCGCGGATCTCTCGGAGCATCTCGGCCGGGCGAGCGACGCCCGTCGGTTCCGCGGCCTCCACTCCGAGATGGCCCGCATCGTCAACGAGGTGGCCTGGGACGGCGGCTGGTATGCGCGCGCCTACGACGACGAGGGCCGCCCGGTTGGCGTTGCCGGCGAGGAGAAGCACCGGATCAACCTCAACACGCAGACCTGGGCGGTGATCGGGGAAGTCGCGTCTCACGACCGCGCGTGCCGCGCGCTCGACAGCGCGCACGAGAAGCTCAACAGCCGCTTCGGCCTGGCCCTGCTGTGGCCGCCGTACGTCGAGGGCGACCTGCGGGTTCGGGGCACGACGACGTTCCCGCCGGGCGCCAAGGAAAACGGCGGCATCTTCTGCCACGCGAACACCTGGGCCATCGTGGCCGCCGCCCGGCTCGGCCTGGCCGAGCGGGCGCTGCTGTACTACAAGCAGATCACGCCGCTCGCCCATGGCCGGGACGTCGAGCGCATGAAGGTCGAGCCCTACGTGTTCTGCGGCAACATCGCCGGCCCCGAGCACGGGCAGCACGGCTACGCACGCAATGCCTGGCTCACGGGCACGGCGACCTGGGCCTACGTCGCAGCCACGCAGTGGATCCTCGGCATCAGGCCCACGCACGGCGGTCTCGAGATCGCACCGGTGGTGCCGGACAGCTGGCGCGGGTTCGAGGCCCGGCGGCGGTTCCGCGGCGTCGACTACCGGATCACCGTTCGCCGCCTGGGCAAAGGTCGGGCGGTGGCGCTCACGGTCGACGGCCGCCCGATCTCCGGGACGGTCGTGCCCCTGCCCGCCCAGGGCGCGAAGGAGCTGCGGGTCGAGGTGCGGCTGGGCAAGGCATAGCCGCGCCGCATCCGCCTACTCAGGTCGAGCACCATCGTGCTCGCCTCGCGTGAAGATGACGATCAGCGGCTCTCCCCTGGGCAGTTCGAGTCCGCCTTGGGGCAGGTCGCAGCGGTCGCCGGAGCGCAGCACCGCGCCGGTCTTCGGATCCACGACTCGATACTCGCGGGGAACCGTCTCGTCGACGATGGAGAAGTAGCCCCCGTCAGGGAGGAAGACGACGAGCAGCTTGCCAGGCACTGCCACTGCCCGTCGCCCGTGCGTGCTGGTCCAGTTCGGCTCCATGTCCGCGAAGGGGAGCCCGTCGAAGATCCGGGAGATCACCCCGACGTAGCTCGAGCCCTCGAAGGCGAGGGCGTCGCGCCAGCCCGAATCGAGGGCGGAGCACCAGGCGGCGTGGCCCGGCTCGTTCTCGTGCAACCGCCACTGCCAGAGGCTCGCGGCTCCGTAGACGACGCCCATGGTCCCGCCGGCGCAGAGATTGCTCCAGGCCTCGTGCCCCTGCCACCAGCCGGCGGCGTTACCCCGCCAGGCCACGTTCTCGTAGGTGGGCTCGCCGTTGGCCACGGCCTTGACGGGGGTGTTGCGTCGCATGTCCGCGACACGTTCCTGGACGTGCTCGCCGTTGTGGCCCGTCTGGCACCACTGGAAGTCGAGCCACTCCCGGTCCTGCCACGCGCAGTTGTCCGCGTTCGGCGCGTAGTGCAGACCGGTCGGCTGGCGGTAGCAGTCCCACTGCTCGATCTCCCGGCCCGCAGCGTCGATCTGCTCCAGGCGGCCGAGGCCGTCGGCCCCGACCAGGTAGACCGCCGGCCGACTGCCGTAGCGGGCCACGAGATAGCGGCAGTAGCGCACGTACTCCTCGGTCGGAATCACGAGCCCGGCCACCGGACCTCCCCTCCAGCCGTAGCCGTGGAAGACGGGTTGGTGGACGGGCACGATCTCGTGGGCGACGAGGACGTCCACCAGCCGATCGAAGTACTGGAAGTACGTGACGTCGATCTCGTTGATATGGCCCAGGCGAAGGTCCTCGAAGCCCACGCCGAAACCGAGATCCTGGGTGCGATCGCGCGGACCCTCGGCGGACATGTCCGGCTGCACGGACATGAGCAGCGCCGCGTTGAAGCCCTTCCGCCGGCGATCGTCCGCATAGACCCGGCACTGGTCGACGGTGGCGCGCCAGGGCAGGGCCCAGGCGGTATCGGCCACGAGCAGGGCCGGCGTCCCGTCGGCATGGACGAGAGAGCGGCCCCCGGGCGACATCCTCCAGAAGCCGGAGCGGTAGAAGCGATGCCCGGCCTGCGGCTCCGCGGCGCAGGCGATCGTCCCGCGCTGGTCGGAGAGGTCCGGGTCGGGAACCGACGCGGCAGAGCGCCAGCGCCACTCGCCACCCGCGAACGGTGACGCGAAGCGGATCCGCCAGGTTCGCCCGCCGTCCCAGAAGGCGGGCCGCCGCAGGAGCGTCTGATTCGAGTGCACGAACTCCGCCCAGACATCCACGCCCGTGTAGGGATGCGGGTGGTCCGCCGAGGCCGTCAGGGTCAGCTCGATCTCGCGCCATGGGCGCAGGGGACCGGGTCGCGATTGGCCGTTTGCCATGGGTTCGTCCTCACGGGCACCGCCACGGCGGGCCAGTCCGGACGCTAGCCGACCAGGGCCGCGATGGACAACGGAAGGAATCGCTCGGGGGATCGCGGCGACTGGGTCCTGTTATAGCGACGGAGGCAGGACGCGGAACAGGATCTCCAGGTGCCTGGCGGCGAGCGCCACCGGCATCATCGGCCTGGCAGTCCCGAGCAGGCAGTCGAGGAAGTGCTTCGTCAGCTCCAGGTTGTCCTCGGTGTGCTCGGACATGTCCACCGGCAGCAGCTCGCGCGTCTCGCTGCCGTCGGCGCCAACGCCGAAGTACTCGAGGCTCGGCGGGTCCCACGAGCAGAAGCCGAAGCGCAGGCTGCCCTTCGTGCCCATGATCCGGGTCTCGTTGCTCGTCTCGCAGTGGGCGCCCGAGCCGCGCTCGTAGTAGTAGGTGAGCCCGCCGTCGAAGCGCATGAAGGCGGCGCCGTGCTCCTCGACGTCCTGCCGCACGCCGTCCTTGAACACCTTGAGGCCCCCGCGCGTGAAGGCGTCGAGGTCGGAGAGTTGCGGGCGATCGTCCAGCAGCCCGAGGTGGAAGGAGAGGTCGTACACGCCCCAGTCGATGAGCGGGCCGCCCCCCGCCTTCGCCTTGTCGAGCGCCCAGCGTCCCGCCGGGTTGTACTCGATGAAGGTGCCCCGCGTCAGGTGGCTGTGGTGGATGTGGTACACCTCGCCCAGCCGGCCGTCCTCGATCATCCGCTTCACGGCGCGAAACTTCGGCTGCAGCCGCGCGTGGCGGCAGCTGCAATCGAGCACGATCTGCTGCGGGTGCGCCGCGGTGCCTTCCACGATGCGCGCGACGTCCTCGCGGGTGGTGGCCATCGGCTTCTCGAGCAGCACGTGCTTGCCCGCCTCGAGGGCTGCGAGGACGATCGGCGCGTGCGTGTGCGGTGGCGAGGCGACGATCACGGCGTCGATCTCGGGGTCGCGGACGACGTCGCGATAGTCGAGCGACCCCTGTGTGATCCCGTACCTGGGGAGCTTCGCGTCGAGGGTGGCACGGCTGGCGGTCGCCACCCGCGTCACCTCGCCGCGCCCGTCGGCCGCCACGTTGGCGACGTGCACGTCGCCGATCATGCCGGCCCCGACGAGCCCGATGCGGACCTTCGACGCCATGGCCTATCGCTCCTCTCGCCAGTCGAACACGACGCGCATCTGCTTGCGGTCGAGGAGATCCCGGTAGGCGCCGGGCGCTTCGCCGAAGGGGAGGACCCGGGCCGGCAGCAGCGAGGGGTCGACCCCGCCGGACGCGAGCAGCTGCAGCATCTCTTCCATCTCCTGGCGTGTCGTGTAGCGCGACGGCAGGATGTCGGGCTCGTTGTCGAAGAGCGTCGGGTGATAGGAGAAGGCCACCGGCTCCGTGTAGCTGCCGAGAAGCACCACGCGCGACGATGCTGGGTACGGTGGGTTCCACGGCATGCTTCGCACGAGGCGCGCGGTCTGCTCGACCGCGCTCGCGACGCCGGTGGCGTCGATCGCCACGTCGACACCCCCGCCGCACAGCGCGCGCACCTGCGCCTCGAGCCCGTCCCCGCCCGCATCCAGCACCTCGAAGCCGGCGGCCTTCGCGGTCGCGAGCCGGTCCTGCTCCCTGTCGATCGCGATCACGCGCGCTCCGCGCGCACGCGCGGCCTGTGCCGCGAGACTGCCGATCAGGCCCAGGCCGACGACCGCGACGGTGTCCGCCGTCGTCACCCGTGCCCGGTTCACGCCGTGGAGGGCGATGCCGCCCACCATCGCGTACAGCGCCTTCACCGGATCGAGGCCGGCCGGCAGCGGGATGGCGTTTGCGGCCTCGATCAGGGCCACGCCTGCCTGTGCCCCCCAGCAGCGAGCGTAGCGACCCGTGAAGTCGCTGCCACCGTGGAAGACGAGCTGGCCCGGCACGAGGCTCACGCCCGGGCCGACCTCTACCACTTCGCCGACGTTCTCGTAGCCGGGGATGAGAGGGAACTGGTCCACCTCGGCGCCTCTCAGCACGCGCGTCTCGGTACCGGTGCTGACGCCCGTGAAGAGCGTCCGGGTGACGACCCGGCCGGGCCCCGGAGCCGGCACGTCGATCTCGGCGAAGGCGACCTCGAACGGCGCCTCGAAGACGATGCACTTGCTGATCACGCTCGAGCCTCCCATGGTCGTCCTGCTTCGAACTGGTACGTACCAGTCTGGTATACTGCCGTCGGCGCGAGATCAAAGCAACCGGAATTTCCGGGCTGCGGGAGCGAGGACAAGGGCATGGAACGACGCGCTTTCGTCGCCGGTGGCGTGCTGCTGGGGGCCTCGGCCGGCGCGGTGCGGGGCCTTGCTGGGCCGCTCTCCGGCCTGCCGGTCGAAGCGGCGCAGGCGGCCGAGGCGCCATCGGCAACTCCCCAGGCGACGCCGGGACCGCGGAAGCCGGGCGCCAGCGTCGACGCCTACCGCTACCCGCGGCAGTGCCCGCAGGCCACGTCGTTCACGGTCCGGGCGGATGGGCAGGAGGTGTTCGCCTACCGCACGTCGGCCGGCGTCTTCGCCGCATTCGCCTGCTCGGGACCCGTCGAGGTGGAGATCGAGGCCCCGGCTCCGGTCGGCAGCGTGCGCGTCGCGCCGTCGCGACACGGCATCGCAGCGACCGCCGCCGGGAACCGCGTGCGCTTCGTCCTGCCCCGTCCGCTGAAGCTGCTGGTCGAGATCGAGGGACAGGAGCAGCTGTTCCTGTACGCCGACCCGATCGAGCACGAGGTACCCGACCCCGGGGCGAAGGGTGTCCACTTCTTCCGCGCCGGCCAGGTGCACGAGGTGGGCGAGCTGCTTCTGCGCGACGGCGAGACGGCATATCTCGAAGGCGGCGCCGTCGTGCGCGGCTGCATTCGCGCCACATCCGCACGTGGCGTGCGGATCGCCGGCCGCGGCGTGCTCGACGGCGGCTACTATCGGCCCGGAGTGGATCCGCGGCGTTCGCTGCTGCTCGAGGACTGCCGCGACTCGCGTGTCGAGGACGTCGTGATGGTCGAGCCGTCCTCCTGGATGATCGTGCTCGGCGCCTGCCAGGACGTCAGCGTGAGGAACGTGAAGGAGCTGGGCGCGGTCGGCAGCACGGATGGCGTCGACATCGTCGGCTCGAAGCGGATCCGGGTGCAGGACTGCTTCTGTCGCAACGGTGACGACTGCATAGCCGTCAAGTCGCTCGACCTGCGCGGCCACGGCAAGAGCGCCACGATCGACTACAGCGGCGACGTGGAGGACGTCGAGATCAGCGGCTGCGCCTTCCTGGCCTACATCGGGGGCCAGGCGCTCGAGATCGGACACGAGCTGCGGACGGCGTCGGTGCGCGACGTGCGCTTCCGCGACTGCGACATCCTCGGCGTCCACGGGTACGGCGGGGCCTTCGGCATCCACAACGCCGACCGAGCCGTCGTGAGCGACGTGCTCTACGAGAGGATCCGGGTCGAGCACCACTACAACAAGCTGCTGGAGTTCCGGATCTCCCGGACACGCTGGTCGAAGGACGCCGAGCGGGGGCAGATCCGCAACGTCACGCTGCGCGACGTCGACGTGGCGATCTCGCAGTACAACCCCGGCTACTCGTGCTCGATGATCGGCGGCTGCGACCCCCGGCACACGGTCGAGCACGTCCGCTTCGAGCGCTTCAGGCTCGACGGGAAGCCGGCGACCTCCGCGGACGAGCTGGACCTCTACCTGCGCAACGCCTCAGACGTGACGTTCGCCTGAGCAGGGGACCCAGCCCGACCCGAACCTGACGCCGACGCGGACGGCTACGGCATCGCGGCCCGGAATGGTCAGGCGCAGGCGGCGTCCGGTGCCGTCGACGACGATCGGCACGGGCTCGCCCGTCTCGACCGACTCGGCCCAATCCGCCGCCAGCGTTGCGGGCAGCTCCACCGTCACGGTCGCCGGCTCGACGCTCGCCGAGAGCACGATGACGAGGGCCGGGCCATCCGGCGCGGTCAGGAGGCGAGCGAAGATCGGCAGCTCGCCGCAGCCGTCGAGGGTCAGCGGGGGACGGATGCCCGCGGCCAGGGCGAGTTGATCGAGAAGCTGGCCGAGCCCTCCGGGCCGGAAGGGATCGGCAGGCACCGGCAGCGTTCCGAGCAGCACGGCGGTCCCCTGCCCGTGCACGTGGCGAGTGACGGCCGGCGCGCCGTCGACGTCCTCCGCAAGCACCTGGGCTCCGCGGGGAGCGAGCGCCGCCCGGTAGCGATACGCGGTGAGTGGCAGCTCGACACCGGCCATCGGCACGCGCCAGCGCAGGTCCCGCCGGCCGCTGATCGCCACGTCCCAGGCCTCGCCGAACTGGCTGACGGGCGCGTCGCGCGGGTCGTAGATCGGCACGATCGTTCCCTCGCGCGCACCGAACACGACGTCCAGGCCGTTGCCGGGCACCGCGTCGGGGGCGAAGCCGAAGGCGTCCTTGGCGCCGCAGAACATCCCGGCCACCAGCGTGCCACCGCCGAAGACCCAGCGCGCGATGGCATCGGCGGCCGCAGCCGAGAGCACGTAGGCGCAGGGCAGGCAGAGCATGGCGTAGGACGAAAGGCAGCCCTCCGTGACTTCGGACTCGCTGACGAACTCGATCTGGTGCCCGTGAGCCGAGAGCGCCGCATGCAGCCCCTGCTGGGCCTCCAGGACCAGCCGGTCGCTGCTTTCGCCACTCGCCACGATGCGCGCGTCGTAGGCGTCGAGGATCGCGATCCGGGCCGCGACCGGACGCAGCGGCATGAACCACGAACGGCCCTCGTCCAGGCGCGCGGCGAGCGCGCCCATGCGGCGCGTGCGGGCGTTCGCCGAGCCGTCGCGCTCGGCCATCCCGTGGCCGCCGACCTCGAGCCCGCCGAGGTGCGGCCGCCAGTTCCAGTAGCAGATCGCCTGGGCCCCGGCGCCGATCACCTGCCAGGTGAAGCGGGCGAGGTCGGCGTCGTCGACCGGCGGACCCCAGTTGGTGATGCCCCAGGCGTTCTGGCCCGAACGCAGCTCCCAGATCCAGAAGGGCTTGCCCCGCGCGGCGCTGCGGTGGTAGTCGAGCAGGTAGTTGCCGAGCGGGAAGTCGCCCGGGGCGTTGCTGACGAAGAAGCTGGTGCCCACCACGTCGACCTGCCGCGCGATCGCACGGATGTCCTGGGCCCCGGTCACCGGGTCGACGGCATAGCTCTGGTCGCTCACCGGCAGCGCAGGCGCCACCGCGCGCACGGCCGCCGCCTTGGCGGCGATGTACTCGGTGAACAGGTCGATCGTGTAACGGCGCCACTCCAGCCAGGGGACCTGGTTCTCGAGCATGGGGTTGGAGCGGAACGGGCGCCTCGTCGGCGGTTGCACGTCTTCCCAGGCCGGGAAGCGCTCGCGGCACAGGCGAGAGAACGCCTCGAGGCTGCCGTGCCGGCGCTCGAGCCAGACGCGCCAGCCCGCGACGGCCGCCGGGTTGTAGTCGTAGAGCGCGTCGTCGTAGTCGTTCGTGTCCGGACCCTTCACCCACCACAGGCCGCTTTCGATGCCGACGTTGGCGCAGGCCACGTCCTGGCCGTAGCGCCGCACACAGGCGTCGACGTACGCGCGCACTCGCTCGCGCGCCAGGGGATGCGCGATGGAATGCGTCATCCCGGGCCGGCCGCTGGCCGCGAGGCACAGCGCCTCCGGATGAGCCGCGCGGAACCAGCGCGGGGTCAGCTCGGCGAACAACCACAGGTGGGGCACCAGCTCGAGCTCGCGGCACAGCGCGAGCTGGCGGTCGACGCGATCGAAGTCGAACCTGTCCCGGTCCCATTCCAGATCGGCCCAGCCGCACTCCAGCACGTAGCTCGTGAAGCCGGCGGCGCGCATCGCCGCGAGCTCGGAGCGCATGAACACGGAGAAGGCGTCTCCGTCCAGCGGCGGGGACTGCTTCAGGTGGCTGGCGTGGTGGATGCACCCGATCAGGGGACGGGTCGGAAGCCGGGCTGCGGCCGAGGCGGAGCGCTCTTTCATTCGATGACCGTCACCTTCGTGTTCACGTGGAACACGCCGGCCTCCCGCCCTCGGCGGACGGCCAGCTCGTGGACGAGGCGGCCCTGAGCCACGCTTGCGCGGAGCGACAGGTCCGCGGCGTCGGGGCCGGCCGGCAGGGGAATGGGCCGGCATCCCCCGGGCACATTCGCCCCGCCGTGGAGCACCACCACCGGCGAACCGAGACGCGCGGCGTCGGCGCACGCGCCGAGCACCAGATCGCCGAGCGCGTCGCGATCGGCGAAGGCCACGACCCCGAGCCTCGGGCCGCAAGCCTCCATCGGACCGTGGCGGAAACTCCCGCCGACGAACGGCACGGCCAGCAGCCCGGCGCCTTCGGCCAGGGTCAAGGCGAGCTGGCGCACGGCCGGCCCGGCGCCGCCACGCCCGACCACGGCCAGGGCTTCACAGCCGGCCAGGTGGTCTGCGGCAGCGGCGATGGCGTCGTGCCCTGCGGCAGCGGCCATTCCCCCCTGCAGCGCGTCGGCGACGTCCGCCAGTCGCCTCCGCCAGGCCGGCCCGTCGCCCGCCACGGCCGCCCCGACCAGGTGGCCGAGCGCCAGCGTGTTCGCGTAGGTCTTCGTGCTGATGGCGCTCTCGGCGCCGGCCTCGAGCAGCAGCGTGAGCGCGCCGGCGCGGCCGAGCGTGCTGCCGGCGTGGTTCGTGACGACCACCGTTCCGCCGGGCAGGCCGCGCTCGGCCAGCCGCACGAGCTCGATCGACTCCCCCGACTGGCTGCACAACACCAGTCGCTCGCCGGGGGCCGGCGTCTCGCCCGCGTGCAGCCACTCGCCCGCCTCCTCGCCGTGCAGGCGCACGCCCGTCGCGGCCAGCCCGGCGCGCAGGGTCAGCAGGGCGAACGACGACGTGCCCATGCCCACCACGACGACGCGCTGGATGCCGGACAAGCCGGCGGCGAAGGCGCGCAGGCGCGGCTCACCCGGTCCGGCGCACCAGGCGAGAAGCGCGCGCAGCGCCGCGGGAGACTGTTCCAACTCGGCGAGAAAGGTCGAAGCCATGCCGCCATCCAACCAGCTTTCCCGGAGAAAGCAAGCGCCGGCGCGGCACGCTCGCCCCGTGGAAGCCACGACACCGAGGCAGGGCCGCCAGCCATCCCCGCCCTATACTCGGGCCGGAGGAGGGTGTGCTCATGAAGATCCGCAGGCGCGGATTCATCGAGACGGCGCTCGCGGCGGGAGCGGCGGGCCTGGCAGCGGACGCGAAGGCGTTGCCCGTGCGGTCCGGCCTCGAGCGTGGCGCGAAGCCGCCTGCGCTGCACCCGCTGTACCCGAAGCTCGACGCGGTCCTCGCCGAGCCGGTGCTCGATCGTGCGCCCTTCAAGACGCCGGTCGTGATCGACACCCTCGAGCTGCTGCGTCACGAGGGCGACTTCGTGTGTCGCGTTCGCTCCCGTGACGGCGCCGAAGGCCTGTCGGTCGGCCACGCCGCGCTCGCGTCGCTCTATCCGGTCTTCGTCAACCTGCTGCAGCCCTTCTTCGTCGGCAAGGATGCCCGCGACCTGGACCGGCTTCTCGAGCGAGCCTACGTCTACAACCTGAACTTCCGGCTGAGCGGCATGGCGCTCGGCGTGCCGCTGGCGACGATCGAGCTCGCGATCCTCGACATGCTGGGCCGGGTCGCTGCAAGACCCATGGGCGCGCTGATCGGCACGCTCCGACACCCCGAGGTGGCCGTCTACCAGGCGACGGAGTACCGGGAGAAGCCCGTCGAGGAGTCGCTGGAGCTCATCCGGCGGGACGTCGCCGAGTACCGGGCGCGCGCGCTCAAGATCAAGGTCGGCGGCCTGATGTTCATGACGAACGAGCTCCGGCCCGTCGCTCCCGCCGGCCGCACCGAGCGCATGATCCCCCTCGTGCGCGAGACCTTCGGTCCCGACATGTCCCTCTATGCGGACGCGAATGGCTTCTACTCCGTCGAGGAGGCGATCCGGGTCGGCCGCCTGCTGGAGGATTACCGCTACGGGTTCTTCGAGGAGCCCGTCCACTTCGACTGGTACGAGGAGACGAGGCAGGTCGCGGACGCTCTCGCGCTGGACGTCGCGGGCGGCGAGCAGGAGTACAGCCTGCACGGGTTCCGCTGGCTGCTGGCGCACGGCGGGCTGGAGATCGTCCAGCCGGACACCTACTACTTTGGCGGGATGGTCCGGTCCATGAAGGTGGCGCGCATGGCAGCGGCGCTCGGGCGCACGTGCACGCCGCACATGTCCGGAGGAGGGCTTGGCTTCCTGTACATGATGCACTTCGTGTCGGCCCTGCCGAACGCGTGCCCGCACCACGAGTTCAAGGGACTGGGTACGACCGTGCGCTTCGACTGTCCGACGTCGCCCTTGAAGGTCGTCGACGGAGCCATCAAAGTGCCGACCGGCCCCGGCTCGGGTGTCGAGATCGACCCCGGCTGGTTGGCCAGGCACCGACCCGTGCAGGCGTAGGCGGTCTCGCACCGCCGGCAAGAGCCCCGGCCGGACCGCTGTTTCGGCCCATAATCGAGAGAGGCCGATGGACAACCCCTACGTCCGGCTCACCCAGGAATTCAACCAGGGCCGCCTGAGGGCCATCCTGGCGTCGGGTCAGGCCGTGGTCCTGTACCGCCTCGCCATCATGAGCAAGGACGGCGACTGGATCCTGAGGGAGGAGACGGAAGCCCTCAGCCACGTGATCGCCACCCTCGCCCGCCACGGGGCACGGTATCGCTACGGCGCCCCGCTCGATCTGCGCTGGCTGGTCCACGGCTGGAGCTCGCACCTGGAGTTCCAGGAGGGGGGCCTGAGGCTTCGCTGCGATTTCGTGACGCGACCCCCGCGAGTCTCGCCCGCGTCGCTGCGCAAACTGTGGGAGGCGCCGGTGCAGAAGGAGGCTCCCATCGTCAGCCTTCCCGTGCTCGCCGAGCTCAAGAAGACGAACCGCGAGAAGGACTACGCCGTGATCGGCGAGCTGGCCCGACAGATGGAGGACCCTCGCCTCGAGGCCCTGTACTCGAGAAGCGCACGTGACCTCATGCGGCTGGCCGAGGATCACCCCGACGCCGTTGGGGAGGCGGCGGCCGAGCGCCCCCTCCTCTCTCGAATCGGGCAAGGCCGCGAGGAGATCGAAAGGCTGCTCGACGAGGAGCGCCGAGCGCTCATCCGGAACAACGAAGACCGGCTCGATCGCTACCTCAATGCCGCCACCCGGTGGGGCGCGGAATGGACGCGCGTGTCGAAGGAGATTGCCGGCCTGCCACTGACCGAGGCGCATGAGATCGTGGCTGCGAGGGCGGCCGAGCACCTGCCGCGCGAACCATGAGCGAACGACGCGACGAGTTCCTGAGCGACGAAGACCTGGATCTGAGGAACCTCAGCGCCCTGGAGCTCGAAACCTACTGGCGTCTCTGGCTCACCCAGGCGCAAGGCACGAACGATGCGGACCGCGCCTCCTATTCACACGGCGTGTTCGAGCGCGATCCATCCATCTCCTGAAGGGCGCTCGAACACGTCGAGCGCTCATGGACCTCGTCCCGGCGCAGATAGCGCCCGTAGCTCTTCGTGATTCACGAGATCGGAGTCAATGACTCCGGGTCCACGCTCATTGGCGAGGGTCAATCCAGCCGAACGATAGGGAATTCGATCAGCGGTCGCCACAAGCGGTGCGTGGAGGCCGTTGGTGTCGAGGATCTTGCCGATCGCCACCTGGTGGGTGACGAAGGCCGTCCAGTGGAGCGCGCTGGGAGTCAGTCCTTGCGGACGGCAGCAGCGCCTGGCCCCGGGGCCGAGAGGAAGCCGAAGATCGCGGCGGCGGGGGCGGTGTTCTGGTGGATCGTGAACTCGCTCGCCATCGGAGAGCAGCGGTTGCTGAACCAACGCTCGTTGCCGGGCCAAAGATCGATGTCGGGGTAGGCCGTGGCGTTGGCCCAGTCGACGTCCCAGGGGCCCTGGCCGAGCGGCTTCTCCTTGCGCCAGGGGCTGTAGGGGATGACGCCCGGGTGCGGCTCGCCCTTGCCGTTGTACCAGGCGTCCATGTGGAAGACCTGCAGCGGGTGGCGCGGTCCGAGGCCGGTCACCCACGTGGTGTTGAGCGCGTTCGTGCCGAGGAAGTAGTCGCAGCTCGTGTAGAGTGCGGCCAGGTACAGCTCGGCCTTCGGTGAGCCCTCGCGCCGGGCGAGCGTGTAGCCGACGGCGCCCTCGACGAGCCACGGCGTCGTCTGCTGGCCGACGAGCATGGGCATCGTCCACTCGCCGCCCCAGCGCAGCGCACGCTTCCCGGCCACCTCGACGAGGACGTGATCGGCCGTGGCCAGCAGCGCCGCGCGCAGGCGCGCGTCGGTCGCGGCGTCGGGCGCGGCCGGCCCGCCACCCAGGACGTAGACCATCGGCCCGAAGTGGCGATCGCCCCAGAGCAGCGTCGCCGGTGTGACGTCGCGCGTGTCGTCGATGAGCTGCTGCTCGTAGCCGCGCTCGCCCGTCAGGCGGAAGAGGCTCGCGGCCGCGTACGCGCGTCGCTCGCGCAGCGGCGGGTCCTTCGTCTCGTCGCCCGGGCGCGTGTTGCGTGACGCCCACGCGTACGCCTCGCGTGCCTCGCGGGTCCAGTCGACGCCCTCGGGATCCGGCCGGCCGGCGAGCCGCAGGCCGAAGGCCAGGTGCGCGGCGACGCCGGCGTAGCGGTACGTCGACCACGGGTCCTCGCCCGAAGCCACCCAGGTGCGGTCGGTGTCCTGCCAGGAGCCGCGGCCCACCTTCGTCCCGTCCGCGAGCGTGCCCTCGTCGCTGCCGAAGGCGTCGCCGGCGATGCGCAGGCCGATCCCGCCGCTGCCGTAGCCCTTGTCCATCAGCTCGTGCCGCAGGCGGAAGCAGAAGCGGGGCAGCCAGGCGGCCTCGTTGAGGATGTCGGGCAGGCCGTTCGGGCTCTCCGGGATCCGCAGCTCCCCGGGCCGGAAGTTGGCCGGCGCCATCTCGAACACCGTCAGCAGCTCCTGTGGCACGCGCAGGTGCGACTCGTAGCTGTCCCAGTCGCCCGCGTCCTGGTACCAGCCGGCCGACTCGATCGGGCCTTTCGCTGCGGCCAGCAGCTGCTTCGCGTCGCCGCCCTCGGAGCCCCAGTCGACGAAGCGCAGCGCCGTGTACTGGAGCCTGCCGGCGAAGCCGGGCGTCAGGCGGGGATTGTGCGGGGCCGGACGGGTGAAACGCGTGTACGGCTCCTCGAGCGCGATCCCGCTGCGGTTGTGGAAGAGGCCGCGCGCGACGGTGACGAACGCCTCGCGGTAGACGTCGGCGTCGATGCGGAACGGGAACGAGCTGCCGACGCCGTCGACCGCGACCACGTAGCGGCCGGGCCGCCGCAGCGCCGAGAAGTCGCACTCGTAGACCTCGGCGTTCAGGAAGCTGCCGTGCGGCGGCGAGTCGCTCGTGCGCGCGGTCTCCTGCCGCGAGGCCTCGGCCCGGAACGCGAGCCGGCCCGCGAACACCGTGTCGGTCGAGTCCTGGTCGATGACCCGGCACGAAGCACCCGCGCGGCTCGCGAGGTCGAGCGATCCCCGGTCGCCCATCCAGTGGTAGACGTAGGCGTACTTCCGGGGCGCCTCGGGCACGTACCCGAGGAGATTGACGTGCACGGCCTCGGACCTCGTCCGGGCCTCGTCGAAGGTGAACGTCCGTCGGCTGCCGTTCGTGGCCAGGGACCCGCTCTCGACGGCGTAGCTCGCCCCGCGGCGCAAAGGCGAGGGCAGCACGAGGTAGATCCAATGCTCGCTCGTGTGGTCGGACCGGGTGTTGACCGCGCGTCCGTCCACCCAGCGATCGGCGAACCACGCGAAGTCGGTGCCCTTCGACTTGCGGCCGACGGCAGCGGGCGTCCTCGGCGCCCGGTATGCCGTGTCGTCGGCGCTGGTGATCGCGTAGCTCGCCGCCCGGCCCGCCG